>DATGUX010000070.1:0-2482 GCA_035300985.1 Fodinibius sp. | reverse complement strand
GCCTGCGGTGGCTTTAATTAAAAATTGAGTTTATCGCCTTTAAAACCATGTAGAAGGATAAATAACAAAAAAAGACAAATTACTCTTAAATCTTTATATTATCTTCACATTTCACTTGTAGGTTCAGGTAGCGATAAAAGTCGAACCCAAAGTTAAAGCAGCTAACAGGGCAGCTTGATGAAACGATTTTACTCAGTCATATTGCTTCTATCTTTCCTGGTGGGGACACTCCAGCCCATCTTGCCCATGATTGAGTATCAGATGCATGAGGGCAGTGTATTAGAGTTTTTTAGCCATGACAAGGGTTTATCCGGTGTAGTTAATACCATCGACTGCTTTGTGGCGCAAAACTCTGCATCCGATCATGATGCAGAGCATGATAAATCGCTGTTAAACGACAACTACTATCCACTCGGTATTGATACGGCTATGGCAGCGCCAATAGTTGTTTTTCCCCGTATTGACTGGTTATATCCGCCGGTTGATCAAAATACCGAAGGTCCTTCCTTCTTTCCAAGTCCTCCGCCTCCCAGATTGGCATAGTCAAGAGATATCTATATCTTCTTTGAAATATAAAGCTGCAGTTGGGGCACATAAACAGATATAGGTGTATCTACAAGCTACATCCATTATACAATGAGAGACTATGATATAATGGCTATGCACAGCAAGATCACATTTAAAGAAAAATTGAGGCATCTATTATGAATTTTGACGAAAAGAACGGATTTTCAAGGAAACAATTTATGAAAAATGTAGGGGGAGCCATCTTTGGCGGAGGCCTTTTGGCCGGTGCCGGACTCCCGTTAAAAACAAAAGCCAATTCGCTGGCTCATATGGGCAAGCCGGAGCCGGTTCCGATCTCTACCGATCGTATAGGGGCAGACCCGACAGACATCCCCGGTCCAATTACCTACAGCAGCCCCAGAACGCATGAAATCGAGTTAGTATCTAATGAGCTGACCGCTGAGATAGAAGATGGGGTTCAGTTCCAATATATGACCTTCGGCGATCAGGTGCCCGGTCCTATGATACGCGTGCGCCAGGGCGATACCGTCATATTTACGCTCAGGGCCGCAGAGGATAGTGCCATGCTGCATAATATTGATTTCCACGCGGTATACGGCACCGGAGGCGGAGCCAATGCCACCTATGTGACCCCGGGCCAATCCAAAACCATCAAGTTTAAGGCCATGTATCCCGGTGCCTTTATCTATCACTGCGCCGTTCCGGAAATGGATTATCATATAAGCAGCGGAATGTACGGCATGATCGTCGTAGAGCCTGAGGATGGGCTGCCCGAAGTAGATCATGAGTTCTATTTAGGCCAAAACGAGCTTTATACTCAGCAACAGGTGGGGACAAAAGGCTTGCATGAGTTCAGCAAAAGTGATATGCAACGGGAGGATGCAACCTACGTGCTGCTGAATGGCGAGAAGTACGGACTTACCGACCAACGCCACGGCCCGATGAAAGTAAAAAAAGGAGAAACGGCACGCATCTTTTTCGTTAATGGCGGGCCGAACCTGGCCTCCAGCCTACATCCCATCGGTAATGTGTGGACCAAAGCATGGCGCGAGGGGGCAATTGCCAGTAACCCGGAAAAATTTGTACAAACGGCCCTGGTGCCTCCGGGAAGCTGCGGCATCTTCGAAATGGATTTTCCGGTTCCTTCGACTATCCACATCGTGGATCATGCTCTTAGCCGCGTGGCCAATAAGGGTATGCGGGGCGATATTGTCGTGGAAGGAGAGGAAGAACCTGATATATATAATCCCAATTACAGTTCATAACGTTTTTTAAGCAATTAATTTTTCAACTTAATTACCCAATATTATGTATTTACTTAATAAACTTTTTGCCCTTTCGCTGGTTGTTCTAACCGCTATTTCGTTAACGGCACCTGCAGCGACAGCACAGGATGCGAAAGTAATAGAAATGGATGGAACGGATCAGCTGAAATTTAGTAAGACGGAAATTACGGCAGAACCCGGCCAGCAAATCACCGTAAAGCTTACCACGGTAAGTAATATGCCGGCGGCTGCCATGGCCCATAACTTTGTTCTGCTGACGGCTGATGCCGATGCCAGTGAAGTGGCACAAACATCAGCACGCTATGCCGATAATGAGTATATCGCTCCGGAGATGGAAGACCAGATCATAGCTTATACCGACATGGCAGCCGGTGGAGAAACAGTGGAGGTAACCTTCACAGCTCCTGAAGAGCCCGGTGATTATACCTATATATGTTCCTTTCCCGGTCACTTTCTTGGTGATATGAAAGGTACGTTGACTGTCAAGTAGTAACTTATTGGTGGTTAAAGTTAAAGGCTTGTAAGGAAGTGGGGTTAACCGCTTTCCTTCAAGCCTTTTTTAATATCTGAAAAACGTATAAATAGCATTTAAATCTACCCTCAGGAATTTTTTATACGCTGGCGGTATTAACGGGATTGTTAAACCTGGATTGGTGAACTTTTTTGAA
>DATGUX010000069.1:0-3502 GCA_035300985.1 Fodinibius sp. | reverse complement strand
GCCGCTATAAGTAAAGTGGTTAGCTTTAAAGCCGGTGATCAGCGTTTGCGGCACCTGCAGATTCAAATGGGATCCACGAGCCTGAATCTGTTGATTGTGGCTGAAGGCCGTATCACTGACCGCGCTCCTGATGGCATCCAGCGCCTGCCCGCTAAAGTGAAGGTGCAGACTATCAGATGAAAGCTGATGAAAGTTTTCTTTGTTGACGTATGAGGGCTTCAGTAACAGAGCCTCGGCTTCATAGAGATGCTTAAGGGCATATTCCGTTCCGCCCAAATAAAAGTTCAGGACATCTAAATAAGCCAAATCCACCGTAATTTCTTTTGTTCTCTCTATATGATTTCCAAAGATGATGGTCAGGTCGGAGATAATAAACTTACCGGTAAAAGGGGTAACCTCAATATCGGAATACTGAACGGAGATATCTCCTCTTTGGGCCGTTTGCTGCTCAATCAGCTGAGTAATCTGCTTTTCCGCCTGTGAGGCGGCATAGAAATGGTAGCCGATAATGAGTACTGCCAAAAATAAGAAAATGAATAATGAATACTTTTTCTTCATCGATATTGGTTTTTGGCGCTGATTGAGATCACTAACTGTTATCTTAGCTTAGTCAGATCTATTTTGCCGGTACAGGCTGTAACCTCTGACATTATTACTCAACCAGGCGCTGCATTATTTTATCAAAGCTATAGGCACTCTCTTCGCTTTCGCGCATATTACGCAAGGTAAATTTGCCCTCAGCTAATTCATTGCCGCCCACAATTATGACGTGGCGCGCATTTTCGCGATCGGCATCTTTCATTTGTGCTTTAATAGAGCGGCCGATATAGTCCATAGATGCCGAAAGCCCGGCCCCTCGAAGTTTTGGCAGATGCTTGAGCGCCCAGGTGCGGGCCTCGTCACCCAGCGTCACGATATATACGTCCAGCATCGCTTCTTCCACAAGGTCAATACCTAATTCTTTGCAGGCGATGAGCAGGCGCTCCATGCCCGAGGCAAAGCCAACGGCCGGGGTCGGCTGTCCGCCCACCTCTTCGATCAGCAGGTCATAGCGCCCGCCGCCGCCCAGGGCATCCTGAGCGCCCAGATCGGGACTGATGAGCTCAAAAGCCGTACGGGTGTAGTAATCAAGACCGCGCACCAGGTATGGATCTTCTTCGAAGGGGATATTCAGATCCGTCAGCAGCTGTTTGACGCGTCTGTAATGATCGGCTGTTTCTTCCGTCAGATAATCGGTAATCACCGGCGCGTCCTCAATAAAGGATTGATCCTCTTCTTCTTTTGAGTCAAGAATACGCAGCGGGTTCTTTTCGAAGCGCTCCCGGGATATAGCACTCATCTGAGGAAGCTCCGGGTGGAAATGTTCCTTAAGCGCTTTGGTATAGGCTTTTCGGCTCTCAGGGTCGCCTACTGAATTAATCTTTAGCGTGGTGTTGCTAATGCCTACACGGTCGTAGATGGCCATCATGAGGGTAATAATATCCACATCGGCGGCCGGATCATCGGCGCCGATAATTTCGGCCCCAAACTGGTGGAACTGGCGCTGGCGTCCCTTTTGCGGCTTCTCAGCACGGAACATGGGACCGATATAATACAAGTTCTGTGTGCCCCCGCGCTGGTCCAGGTGATGCTGAACGAAGGCGCGTGCTACCGGCGCGGTACATTCAGGGCGTAACACATACTGGTCGTCGCCGCGCTCGAATGCAAACATCTCTTTGGAGACGATGTCGGTAAGCTGGCCTACGCCGCGCGCTATCAGTTCAGTCTGTTCCATGATGGGCGTGCGGATCTCTTCAAAGTTGAACTTTTTGGCCTCATCTCGGATAATCTGTTCCAATGCTTGCCATTTACCTACTTCGTCGGGCAGAATATCGGTCATGCCCACATGCGTTCGAAAGGTCGGTTGCGCCATTAATCTATTAATTGGATTTAAAGAATATTCGCTTCCAAGATAAGAGTCTGCCTGCAGAATTTCTCAGCCAATTTTGTAAGGATTGCCGAGCTTATGGGTCTTACTAATAGCCGCCACAGATAATCACAGATTTTAGACAGATGAATACCTATCAGCATCATAAATTGACTCGAAAAATTATAAAGGGCTATTATATAGTCTATAATGAATTAGGTACTGGATTTCTGGAGTCTGTATATGGAAATGCAATGCTCGTTGTTTTAAGAGATGAATTGGAACTAAGTGTGCAACCTCAGGTTCAAAAAACTGTGTTTTTCAGAGATAAAGCAGTCGGTAAGTTTAGAGCTGATTTAGTTGTAGAAAATAAGGTTATAGTAGAATTGAAGGCAGTTACGAAGTTATTGTCTGAACATGAGGCACAGTTAATTAACTATCTGAAAGCTATAGATATTGAATTAGGCTTGTTGATGAATTTTGGGGACAAGCCCAAGTTCAAACGATTTATTTTCAATAAATGATACAGTTTCCATTCTGGTTTTTGTTCCATCTGTTCCAATCAGTGTCAATCTGTGGCTGTTACATGCCCGTGAGTACAATCTTGCCGGTGTTTTTGTTTTGTTGCATGCGCCGGTGGGCCTGTTCGGCTTCGGTCCAGTCGTAGGTGGAATCGATGACCGGGTGCAGCTTTCCTTTTTCAAAAAGGGATCGAGTGTTTTGCCAGAAATCGCCCGTCAACTCTGTTTTATAATTCAGGGAACGAGAGCGCAGCGTGGAGCCCATAACCGTCAGCCGTTTGCGCAGGATGGGAGCAAGGCTCAGGTTTTCAACCCTGTGGCCGGCCAGGAAGGAGAGATAGACCACGCGGCCGTCCAAGGCCAGCACTTCTATATTTTTATGCCAATAAGGTTCACCGATAAAATCAATGATTAGATCAACAGAGTCCTTTCCAAGGTTATGGGAGATCTCTTCGGCATAATTCTGCTCTTTATAGTTATAAGCAAAGTCGGCCCCTAATTCCTGAGCGGTATCCAGCTTGTGCTGCTTGCCAGCGGTAGCAACCATTTGGGCATCGAAGAGCTGCCGGGCCAGCTGGATAGCTGAAGTGCCCACACCGCTGCCGGCCGCGTGGATAAGTACCGTTTCCTCTTTTTGAAGCTTGCCCAGCCAGTCCAGGGACTGAAAAGCCGTCAGAAAAGTTTCGGGAACAGCGGCAGCTTCGGTAAAATCCATGCTTTCCGGTATGGGCATAGCCATATCTTGGGGGATGGTGCAGTACTCGGCATAACCGCCGCCGGAAAGGAGACCAAAGACACGGTCGCCGGCTTGCCATTGGCTGACGTCGGCACCGGTTTCTTCTACTATGCCAGACATTTCCAGTCCAAGTATTTCGGTAGCCCCTTCGGGCGGAGGATAGTTGCCGGTGCGCTGCAGCAGATCGGCCCGGTTGAGGGCCGTGGCTTTTATTTTCACCAGGATTTCACTCTCGCCGGGTTCCGGCGTGGGGGCTTCCGATATTGTTAAGGTGGAATTTTTTCCGGGCTGTTGTATTTGGATGGTTTTCATGAGAGATCTCAGGGTTTTCCTAATAAT
>DATGUX010000068.1:0-3410 GCA_035300985.1 Fodinibius sp. | reverse complement strand
TTTTAGTCCTGAAGATCAAGTCATATACCGGCCACCTTTTGCCATTCTTTTTTGGTCAGCATGATGACGGTGATGCTATTCTTTGTCTGTTTTGGAATCTTTTCGATATATCCGGCTTCCTTTAATTTATTCATATTTGCTTGCACATCTGCAGGACTCAGTGAGTAGGCGGCTCCTGTTGCCACATCCACAACAATACCCACTAAAAACCAGGAAACAAGATTTCCAAGGATGGTTGTTGCGCCATCAAACTTCTTTTTTATTTCAACTTTGACATCTTCATACCCATCTTTTTTAAAGGTTAAAATATGGTTTTCACTTCGCTGTAAAGATAAGGACTGAGGCGTTTCACCCTTGTCAATCCCATTGATCATAACAGTTGCTCCGGATGGTGCCGAATTAACATTTATATCGGCATTTGATCCTTTGAATATCGTTGCACACCCAAATAATGATATAGAAATTAAAATTGCACAGAAATAGATTAGTGGCTGATACCTGAATTTTAACATACCAACTGAGTACCTAATTGATGATTCGATGTATTTTAACTACTCGAATTAATGTTAGAAAATCAATCTTGAAAGAAGGAGCTTCCGCCGGCTGCGCTTGACTGATGAAATAGAAAATCAGCCGTTAATTTTCTTTAGCTGATACTGTTTGGGCGTTATTCCGGTCTGCCCTTTGAACAGCTTGATGAAATGGCTCAGGCTGGAGTAGCCCAGTTCATAGCTGACATCCGTTACGCTGTTTTTCTTTTGCTGAAGCAGCTTACAGGCCAGATCCACCCGCTTTTGGCGGATATATTCGACAGGTGTCATTCCGAATTCGTTTTTAAAATAGCGGTAAAAAGATGATTTGCTCATATAGGCGCTATCGGCCGCCTCATCGATAGAAATGGACTGCGTCAGGTTTTTGTTGATATAATCTATTGCTGCTGATAATCTGTTCTTACTCAGGTGCTTACGGTAATTTCTCATCAGCAGCTTACGTGATTCCGTCTGAAGCATATGTACAATCAGCTCAGATACGCTTATGTCAATAAGCAAGTCTCGGTGCGGGTCCTCTTCGGTAAAAGTATGGAACAGTTTTTCAATGAGCATATCCACTGATTGAGTATTGACAAAATGGATGGAGCGGCCGGAATCATATTCCCATTCACTTGAATCGGTATGCTTCGGTATAACCTCATTCATCTTTGCCACCATCTGGTCGACTTTTTGCAGCGGTAGCTCTATAGTGATGCATTTAGTGGGCTGTTCCCGGTTTGCTTCGGGGAAATCAATGTGAATGGTTTCGTCGGGAGGCAGTACCAGCGACTCACTCGGATTGAAGTCAAAGGCCGGTTCGTTATCGGTGTGGATGACTTTCTTTCCGGAGATCATACCGCAGTACATAGGATCTGAGGCATGTAGCTCTACACTTTGGGCCGACTCATAGGTATCATAAACCGAGAAAAGCGCATCCTTGCCGGCATAGCTGGTTCTGTTTTCTACCAGTTTGGTGGGCTCGTGCCGGTTGTTTGAAGAGAAATTCATAAAGCTAATAATTTAGAAATAAGAGAGATCAACCATTATGACTACTGCTTCCATCAATATGTAAAAAAATCATGAATATTGGGAAAATAGCGACACTTTTTGAAAGAATATCCCAAGATAAGGGCGAAAAAAAATGACATGATAGGTGCACATAATATTAACTTAATAAGGAGAAGCTATGTTATATGATCGTCCAACATTTAAAGAACGATATGATAATTACATTGGCGGACAGTTCGTATCACCGGTTGACGGAGAGTATTTTGATGATATTTCGCCGGTAGATGGTAAGCCTTTTACAAAAGTAGCACGATCGAACGAAAAGGATATTGAACGTGCCCTTGATGCTGCCCATAAAGGCGCGGAAGAATGGAATAAAGCATCAGCACAAGAGCGCAGCTCCGTGTTACTGAGGATCGCAGATATCATGGAAGACAATCTCGAGTATCTGGCGCGGGTAGAAACTATCGAGAATGGCAAGGCCATCCGTGAAACCCTCAATGCGGATATTCCCCTGGCCATCGACCATTTTCGGTATTTTGCGGCTGCGGTCCGCACCGAGGAAGGCACCATTTCGGAGCTGGACGAAGATACCGTATCCATACAGCTCCCGGAGCCGCTGGGCGTGGTCGGGCAGATCATTCCCTGGAATTTTCCGCTGCTGATGGCAACATGGAAAATTGCTCCTGCACTTGCTGCCGGCAACTGCACCATCGTTAAGCCGGCCGAGCAGACACCGGCCAGCATCATGGTACTTTTAGAGCTGGTGGGCGAGGCCATTCCAGACGGCGTACTTAACGTGGTAAACGGCTTTGGCCCGGAAGCAGGACAGCCGCTGGCCTCTTCCGAGCGTATATCCAAAGTGGCCTTTACCGGAGAAACGACCACGGGCCGGCTGATCATGCAATATGCCTCAGAAAATATCATTCCCGTAACGCTGGAACTGGGTGGCAAGAGTCCGAATGTCTTTTTTGAAAGCGTGATGGACGCCGATGATGAATATCTTGATAAAGCGCTGGAGGGAGCGGCCATGTTTGCCCTTAATCAGGGGGAGGTTTGTACTTGTCCCTCACGGATCCTGGTGCAGGAATCAATTGCGGATGAGTTTATTGACATGGTGATTGAACGTGTCAAAAAAATTAAGGGCGGTCACCCGCTTGACTCAGAAACAATGATGGGGGCACAAGCCTCTAATGATCAGATGGAAAAGATCCTGAACTACTTTGAAGTGGGTCGAGAAGAAGGAGCCAAGGTGCTGGTCGGTGGAGAACGCGCCGAAATGAATGGGAACGGACTTTCCGACGGTTATTACGTGGAACCCACAATCTTTCAGGGAGACAATAGTATGCGGGTTTTCCAGGAAGAGATCTTCGGTCCGGTAGCTTCCTTAACTACCTTTAAAGATGTAGACGAAGCTATTGAAATATCGAATGAGACACTCTACGGACTGGGGGCAGGCGTCTGGACGCGTGATGCCCATGAACTCTATCAGGTACCTCGTGCCATTAAAGCGGGCCGCGTGTGGGTAAATAATTATCATAGTTATCCGGCACATGCTGCTTTTGGCGGTTATAAAAAGTCCGGATTCGGCCGGGAAAACCATAAGATGATGCTTAACCACTACCGGCAGACTAAAAATATGCTGGTTTCCTATGATAAAAATGCAATGGGCTTCTTTTAGGCCTTAATAATCCGGATTAATCGGGAGGCTCTCAGGCCATTGGCTTTGGGAGCTTCCATTTTTACCTAAAGTAAAGACTTTATTATGTCAACAGAACGCGTACTTATAACAGACGAGGCGAAAGAAACCATGGATGAGCTGCGCGAACGACATGGAGAGCTAATGTTTCATCAGAGCGGAGGCTGTTGCGA
>DATGUX010000067.1:0-5448 GCA_035300985.1 Fodinibius sp. | reverse complement strand
AAACGATGGGTAGAGCGGGCCAAGCGGCTGGGCATCGTGGAGGCGCCCAAAGAAGCACCGGCTGAAGCTAAGGAGGGTTAGCCTGAATTCAGCTTTTACAAGGATCCAAACCATAGATTAGCCAAATATACTACGGTGTATCTTCCGAACGGCTTCTGTAATCAGTTGTTGATTCAGTACCACATTCAGATTTCGTTTTGACTGGCTGAACGATATTAGGTTGATCGTCTCTGATTCAAGGCACCCCAATACATCGTTAACCAGATCTTGCGTACGTTTGGCATTGCAGCCAATCAGGCTGATGATGCCCTGCCGCCGGGTAACTTCGACTTGACCGAGCGGTTGCAGCCGATCAATGAGCCCCGCTATAGCCTGATGCTGTTCTACGGCAATGGCAACGGAGGCTTCCGTAGTAACAACAACATCTACGGGTAGGCGAAGGGTGTTGAGCACCTGAAAAATATTGGCCAAGAATTCATGACCCATTACGGTATTCCCGGAGGTGATCGTGAGGATAGTCGCTTCCTTTTTAAAGGTCATAGCTTTAGCCCGGCCGTTATAAGAGGCGGTTGATACAATGCTCGTTCCGGCATCCTGCGGACGAAAAATGTTTTTGACGCCTATGGGGATATTCTGCTGAAAAGCCGGCTTGGTGGTCGAGGGATGTAGTACCTTGGCTCCAAAATAGGCCAGTTCCGTAGCCTGCTGAAAGCTGAGCTCCGGAATGGGGCGCGCATCCTGAACCACGCGCGGGTCGCAGGTATAGATGCCGCTGACGTCCGTCCATATCTCAATAGCTTCTGCATTCAGAGCTGCCCCGACGAGGCCGGCTGAGTAGTCTGATCCCTCAAAGCCCAGGGTCGTGGTATTCCCCTGGTGGTCTTGTCCGTAGAAGCCGCCCATAACGGGGATGGACGTTTTGGGAAGCGCCTGCAGTTGTTCAGCCGCCAGCTTATTTATAGATGCGGTATCAGGCTCAGCCTTCCCGAAGTTCGAGTTGGTGCGGATAAGCTCGCCGGCATCGATCCACCGGGTGGGCAAGCCATAAGCCTGCCCGCACCGGGCAAAGAGATAAGAAGAGAGACGCTCACCGATAGCAGCAATTGCATCCTTGCATTTAGGACTTAATTCCTGCCTTTGGTTAATATGGCTAAGTTTTGTTTCAAGGCTGTGGCACTGCTGATTGATCCACTGATGGCAGGCTTCATCAATTTCCGGATGCCGGGCCTCGCTTTGCTCTAAAAAGTTGGAAACTAAGCCATGGTGGCGCCGGCGAATACGGTCAGCTTTTTTGATAGCCTCGGGTTGGCTGTCGAGCGCGGTATGGGCCGCCTGCAGCAGCTGACGAGTGGTTCGGGCCGTAGCGGAAACGATGATAAACGGCCTTTGGTAGCCTTTAATGATCTCCAGTACCCGTCGCCAGCTCTGTTCGTCGCCTATCGAAGTGCCGCCAAATTTAAGAATATGCATGCAGATGAATCGTAGAATTGGAAGTTTCTATGGGATGCGATTTTTAAAACTCAAAAATAACGAAACTGTTCCTTTAATGAGAGATGAAAGTGAGCAATATCAGGATAGTTATAGGGAAATTGGAGAAGAAATTTATGGTATCTCAGATAAAAAGGGTCGTTCTACGCCGAATGGGTTTTGATTTCTTAACTGCTATCATTTTAAACCTTGCAGACCACCGAAAGGCTTCCTGAAACTATATTATTTAAAAAAGTGAGAAAATATTGGGGGGATCGGATTTCTAAGCGGTCTTAACTTCTTGAGCTTTATTACAGTTCTTGCGCTTTTATGAAGTTGTGAAAAGATTTGAAGTGTAAGTAAAAATGGTCAACCAATCATAAAATTATGAAAAAGCTATCCGTACTGTTCACATTGTTATTGATTTCCACCGCGCTACATGCCCAGCCTGAAACCCCGGTTGATGAATGGACCGGGCGCACGGTACTCTTTATCGGGGCCCATCCGGATGACGATTCGGGTTCTCACGGTACGATGGCCATGTTGCAGGACCATGGCAATGACGTTTATGTGCTGCTGCTGACAACCGGAAATGTAGGCACCAAAGATCCGGATATGACGCGCGATCGCCTGGCCAAGATACGTCGCCAGGAGGAGATAGATGCGCTTGCAGCGCTTGGTATTCCCCAGGATCACTATATTAACCTGGGATATACTGACGGAATGGTCGAATTCGCGGACCGCGAAGAAGTGGTCAAGCGCATTGTGTACTGGATACGCAAGCTCAAGCCGACTACAATGATCGCTTTTGATCCCGGCTGGGGATACCAGAAGTGGCATAAGTCTGATCATCGCAGCGCTTCGTATCTGGCCGCCGATGCAGCCCGTGCTGCTGAGTGGCGGCTGATCTTCCCCGGACAGATTGTCCAAAAGGGTATGGAGGCGCATCAGATTACCGATTATCTCTTTTTTAGTGAGCCGGAAGAAGCCACCAATACCTATGTAAACATCTCGGATTATGCCGAACAAAAGGTGCAGTCATTATCAAAATATATCAGCCAGTTTACATCGGGATGGGAAAATTACCGGGGACCGGATCTGGATGATCTGCCCGGTAATGAAGGGGAGGAATATCTGGAACGCCTGCGCAAACGCGTCTTTGAAAAGGACACAAGAAAGGGCGATCCGCATGAGACTTTCCGTTATTATAAAGGAATACCTGACGGTATCGGACACAGGAATTAACTTTCAGCAGATGTAATGAATACCGAATTTAGGTATATCTATTAGAGCAAATAGCCTATTTAAACCTGATCCCACTCATGGAGATTCAAAGAGGCTATTTTTTAAATGAAACTTTTGTTGTTTAGAAAGCAGGCTACAACTATTTGGCATGGGTTAACCGGCTTACCTTAACGCCATGTTGGTTGGTGGTGGATAAATGATGATTTGAAGCACTGCACCAACTGGCAAAAGGTAGATAACATTCCTGAATCCTTCGTTGATAGTTATTTGCTTCCTTTTCCAATTATTTTTTTGCAGCTTATAACCAGGGACAAATTAGAGGAAGGACAATACAAATATAATCGGGTAGCTGTTGCAGCGTTGATCAGCTAAAAAGCTTCAACTTTCAGCTATATGGAAATCAGGGAACAAGTTCGTCGCATACAAAATGGTGATGGAAAGGCTTTTGAAAAGCTTTTTTTTACTTATTATCAACGATTATGTGGCTTTGCAGTTAAAATCGTCAAGTCGCCGGATTTGGCAAGAGACTGTGTGCAGGAGGTATTCCTGAAAATATGGCGAAATCGTGACCAATGGGAGATCAATCATAGCCTTTCGACCTATCTTTATCAGTCGGTACGTAATCAGGCCCTGAATATCCTTGAAAAACAAAAAAATAAGAGAGAATACACACAAAAATATTATGAGCAAGACTTCCACAAAGGAAGGGATGAAGATAGATTGTCTGACCAACAGCGAAGCCGTGTGAAAGCCGTGTGGGAAGCAGCTGAAACAATGCCCGGTCGCCGCAAAATGGTGTTCGAGTTGCATCGCAGGCATGGCCTTAGCTACAAAGAGATTGCCTGCGTGATGGATATCAGCAGAAAAACGGTTGAAAACCATATGGGGATGGCCCTGCAGGATATACGAGATAAGCTGGCCTGTCAAAAGGGTTGAGAAATTTTTAGGGGTAGCTGTTTTTACACCTGTCTTAATAGTAGGAAGACATAGTTAGGCATAATTTCTTAATCAGAATACATTGAACAATCGATTAATGGCCCGCTATCTTGCAGGCGAATGCAGCCGCACTGAGCGGGTGCAAATAAAGAATTGGATAACATTCGATCCTAATAACCGGGAGTTAATGAACGAGTATAAAGAAATATGGGAGAGCTCGGAAAAAGAAAAAGTCTCGGCTGAGGTACTATTTGATGTAGAAAAGGATTGGCGACAGCTGCGCAGTAAAATAGATCAGGACTACCGGGAACTTAATACGTCATTTCCTTCCGGTCAGCATCAAAATCGGGCGCGTTCAATCAACCTTCGAAGAAGGTTTGTGCCTTTTTTGCGAGTGGCCGCTATTATTTTGGTCACCTCCCTGGCCAGTGTATTAGCTTATCAGAACTTGTACCATCAGCCGGAAGCAGTAACGCCGGCTCTTCGTGAAATTTCCATGGAAAAGGGGCAGCGGGGTAATATAACACTCTCAGATGGTACGAAAGTCATCCTTAATGCCGACAGTAAAATTATTTTACCGGAGGTTTTTCAATCGGACAAGCGCGAGGTTACGCTCCGTGGAGAAGCTTTTTTTGAGGTCACACACAATCCGGATCGTCCCTTTATCATCAATACCGGGCAGGCAGTAGTAGAGGTGCTCGGCACTTCGCTGGATGTTCGTTCCTATCCGGATGACGAATCGGTGCAGGTTGTGGTCAGCGACGGGCGCGTTTCGCTATCTGCAAAAAGGGAATGTGCGGATAAAAACGCCATATTAACAACAGGCGATATGGGGCAATTTTGGGTTAAGGAGAACCGGATAACTTCAAAAAGGGTAGATGATCTGGAGCTCTATCTTGGCTGGAAAAATGGACTGCTGAAATTTAGAGAGGCTCCGATGGCGGAAGTAGCAACAGAATTGGAAAGACGGTATGACATTGAAGTTTACTTTGCTGATCCGGAGCTCAAAGATTTACGGTTAACGGCTGAGCTGAAAAGCCGCACAATCAGGTCCAATATGGAGGTTATTGCAACTTCCCTGGGCTTAGAGTTTAAGATGGACCAGCAGGAGCACGAAATTACTTTTTATTACAATAATAAAGATTAGCAACTGCAGCGTATTACATAATATAAATCAATCCAATAGGAGGCACTTATGAAAGGGAAAGGGACAAACAAGGTATGGAGGTTTTATTTTTTGATGGTCAGTGCGTGGATCTTCTTCGCCGGTATGACCATTAAAGTTGAAGCCCAATACTATACCTCAAATACGGACCAGTTGTATGAGAATGCGTATTATCTGGTGGAGATCTATGCTGACAACATCGAAGAGCTGGGGCAGGTAATTTCAGTAAATGCAGAAAACAGGGTGCTTAAAGATGTTTTTGAGGAAGTTGCTCAAAAAGCGGGATTAGGTATAGCCTTTAATACCGAACTTGATTTTTTGAATCGCAAGTCCGCAGTGAATTATCAGCAGCAAAAGGCAGGTACTATCCTGCAAAGTTTGTTGGAGGATACTGATTTTAAAGCAGCTGTTTCAAAGACAAAAGAAATTGTATTTGTTCGCCAGGCAGAAACCAACATAGCGCCGGACCAAGAAGTGACTAAAGAAATATCCGGGCAGGTTGTTGACGCGAAAACGGGAGGCCCCTTGCCGGGAGTAAACGTATATGTGGAGGGAACGAATACCGGAACAACTACGGATGCTGATGGGCGGTTTTTATTAACGGTGGCGGATAATGCGGAAACGCTGGTATTTTC
>DATGUX010000066.1:0-4228 GCA_035300985.1 Fodinibius sp. | reverse complement strand
TTCGCAGATTGACGTACGTCCCGTTCGCGACTTTGACGCTTATGTAGGCAAGACCATGGAGTTTCAGGTAGTGAAGCTCAATATGCATGCTGAAAACGTCGTCGTTTCGCACCGTGCACTCATTGAGTCTGATCTGGAAGAGCAGCGCGAAGAAATACTTGCCACTATCGAAGAAGGACAGGTACTCGAAGGTATTGTCAAAAATATTACCGACTTCGGTGTATTTATCGACCTTGGCGGCGTGGACGGACTGCTCCACATTACCGACCTCTCATGGGGCCGTGTGGATCATCCCGACGAGATCGTTTCGCTGGATCAGCGGCTTAACGTGGCCGTTATCGATTTTGATGAAGAAAGTAAGCGCGTATCGCTTGGACTTAAGCAGCTGCAGCCGCATCCGTGGGATGAAATTGATCTTAAGTATCCTGAAAATATTCAGGTACAGGGTCGGGTTGTTTCCATTGCGGATTACGGTGCCTTTATCGAACTTGAAAAAGGCGTTGAAGGACTCATTCACATCTCTGAGATGTCGTGGACGCAGCATATTAAGCACCCATCGCAGCTGGTCAGTAAAAACGATATTATCGACTGCGTAGTGCTGAATGTAAACGAGCCCGAAAAGAAAATTTCGCTCGGTGTCAAGCAGCTTGAGAAAGATCCCTGGGAAGATATCGACAAGCGCTATCCGGTGGGATCCAAGCACAAAGGAACAGTACGCAACCTCACCAATTTTGGAGTGTTTGTTGAACTGGAACCCGGCATTGACGGCCTTATCCACATATCGGATCTGAGCTGGACCGAGAAGGTCAACCACCCGAATGAGGTAATTGACAAGGATGAAGAGATTGAAGTGGTTATCTTGGCAATCGACTTTGAAAATCGTCGCATTACGCTGGGCCACAAGCAGATCGAAACTAATCCCTGGGAAGAGTTCGCCGAAGAGTACAGCGGTTCTAATAAGGCCGAGGGCGAAGTCGTTAATGTTACTGACAAAGGCGTGTTCGTCAGCCTGCCGCACAACCTCGAAGGTTTTATTCCCGGCAGCAAGACCGAGGCCGGTGGAGACCCGCCCGAACATTTCGAGGAAGGTGACAGCGTAGAGGCTTATGTTATTGAGCTTGATGAAAGCAATAAAAATATAACACTCAGCCAGCGCGACCAGGATGTTCAGAAGGCCAAGTCTTCCGGCAGAAAGTCGAAGCCCAGCAGATCAAAACAGAAGAAGGCTAAGCCGCAAACCGGTACGCCTACTTTGGGTGAGATGTCAGGATTGGCAGATCTTAAAGAGCAGATGGCTGCTAAAGAAAAAGCCGAAGCCGTCAAGAACGTTCAACAGGCGGCGGAAGAGGCCGAAGAAGATGAGTCGGATGATGAGCAGGAGTAATTCCTGAGTTTATTTGACTGCAGAAAATTAAAAAAGGCTCAGTGCTAACCGGCGCTGAGTCTTTTTTATTTACAGAAGGGGGTAGAGTGTATAGTACCTTTCCGAAGGCTATAATTCTGATAAGTGCTTAGACAGCGGTCTTTTTAAATTTAGGCATACGGTAACAAAAGGTATTATTTCCGTCCCCGGTCGTCTGAGGTCAGTCGCTATCATATTTTAATCTGTGCAAACCCGCAGCTGTGAAAGGTGACCACCAATACCTGAGAATAAATCTGTAACCCAAGTGCGATTAGCCCGACACCGCCGCAGAGCGCCGGCGCAAGACAGGTCGGGACGCCGGGTAAGGAATGCAGCCACCGCGACCCGGGATTAAGCTTTGCCAGCGGCTTTGTTCCATGATGCTGAGTGACACATCCCGGAACTTGCCGCAAAGCAATGGATCCAGCTAATGGTGATGGCGTGAATCTTTACTGCTACTTATCCTATCCTGTCGCTCTGCGGCGCAATAGGCAAGGCAGGGGAAGAGCAATCCGCATCCCAAACAAACAGAATATATTGAAATCTTCAGAATTCCGAGCCTGCCGGGTAATATCGCTTTTCCCACTCACCGGGCATCAAACTCGGGGTATCCGATGATATAAGAAAGTTTTATAAGGGAGCTTTGAAATACCTGTGTATTGACCTCCCCGAACCCCTCCTAAATATTTATGAGGGTTTTGTGAAGAAGAATTTCAAAGCGCTCTATAAGTGTAATAACCCTCCGCATACCATCAGATAAAGCCAGGCTTTTCCGTAATTACGGGACCTGTACCGTAGCCATTATCTTCTCGACCAGATCTTCAGAGCTAATATTTTCGGCCTCTGCTTCAAATGTAGGAATGATTCGGTGGCGCAGTACATCCATGGCGATGGTGCGTATATCCTCAGGGGTTACGTAGGCGCGATGCTGCATAAAGGCATGGGCGCGGGCCGCCAGGTTTAAATTAATGGATGCACGCGGCGAGGCACCAAAATTGATAAGCTCGGAGAGGTCGTCGAGATTATAATTGCCGGGTTTACGTGTTGCGAAGACGAGATCAATGATATACTGTTCCACCTTTTCATCGATGTAAATTTTATCTACTACCTTGCGGGCCTCCAGCACCTTTTCGGTGGTAATAACCGGCTTGAGCTCCTGTTTGTCGGCCGTTTGGGCCATCTTACGCATAATCTCGAGCTCTTCACTTTCGCTGGGGTAGTCGATATTGATCTTCAGCATAAACCGGTCGACCTGCGCTTCGGGCAGGGGATAGGTGCCTTCCTGCTCTACCGGGTTTTGGGTGGCCAGCGTAAGGAAAGGTTTGTCGAGGGGAAAGGTAGTTTCACCAATGGTAACCTGTTTTTCCTGCATGGCTTCCAGCAGCGCGCTTTGCACTTTGGCCGGCGACCGGTTGATCTCATCCGCTAAAATGATGTTCGCAAAAATAGGCCCCTTTTTGACAGTAAATTCTCCTTCCTTTTGATTGTAGATAAGTGTACCAATCAGATCCGCGGGGAGCAGGTCAGGGGTAAATTGCAGGCGTTGAAAATTGGTGTTTATGACTTTGGCCAGTGATGAGACGGTGAGCGTCTTTGCCAGGCCGGGCACGCCCTCCAGCAGTACGTGTCCATCGGCCAGCAGGCCTACCAGCAGCCGGTCGATCATATATCGCTGGCCCACAATTACTTTGTTCAGTTCGTGATAAATATCTTCAATAAAGGCACTGGTTTGCTCAATTTCCGCACCCAGTGCTTCCATATCTGTAGATGCTAAGGTTTCGGCCATGACAAATCTGTTATTGATTTAGAATTTGATTGTGGAATAACTATTTTCTTTCGCAGTAAATATAAACGGCTAAAGGTAACAAATGGAAATCATAGATTCTTTTTTATTAGGACTAATTCAAGGGTTAACAGAGTTTTTGCCCATCAGCAGTTCGGGACACCTTGTGTTGGGTGAAGCACTGCTGGGCGGTGAAATCGGTCAAAGTATCACCTTTGAGGTGGTGGCCCATTTTGGAACATTGTGCAGTATTTTGGTTTATTATCATAAGAAAATTGCTGATATCCTGGTCTCACTTTGGGAGTTGATTGTGCACCCGGGAGATTTTTCCCACAAGGTTGCTACTGATAATAACATCAAATTGAGTGGTTTTATTTTGTTGAGTATGATTCCGGCGCTTATCGTGGGGCTTAGCCTGAAAGAAACGATTGAAACGGTATTTCTCAATCCCTTCATGGTCTCAATTATGCTGCTGGTAACGGGCAGTATTTTATATATTACAAAATTTTGCAACAGCTTTACCAAGCATATGAACGCTTCGCGCGCCTTCGGTATTGGTTTGGCCCAGGCTTTTGCAATCCTCCCGGGCATCAGCCGCTCAGGATCAACCATTTCTCTTGGACTATATTTGGGGATCGAGCGCAAAGAAGTGGCCAACTTTTCGTTTTTGATGGTTATTCCGGTCATTGCAGGTGCTATGCTGCTGGAAATTAAAGATATGGTAGAAGTGGGTATCCAGACACAGGCGGCATGGAGCCTGGTCGTTGGATTCCTGACGGCCTTCATTTCCGGTTATTTTGCGCTCAAATACTTGATTATACTGCTGCAAAGTAAAGGGATTCATCCTTTTGCCTGGTATTGTTGGCTGCTTGGGGCAGTAGGTATTATCTTTTTCTGGTAGTTTTTTAAACCGGCTTTTTAGACAGATTTTAAAAAGGGTAATATTCCACTTTTTCAGTTGATGAGGCCTGCAAATTTATCTACCTTTGAAGCCACTAAACCAAATTAGATGACATGATTACGTATTCGTTCATTTTTCTGGC
>DATGUX010000065.1:0-9488 GCA_035300985.1 Fodinibius sp. | reverse complement strand
TGCGAGGTAGATAAATCCGGCAATAGCTGCGGGAATACCGATATAGGCCGGTTCAAAGATACCGAGCGAAACCGATTTTTCCTGAATAAGCAGCCCGTTTACAATCAGGTTAGTGCTGGTACCAATGAGCGTACAGGTGCCCCCCAAAATGGCCGCATAACTTAATGGGATCAATATTTTTGAGGCCGGGATACGATTTCTTCGGGCCCAATCTTCCAGCGCTGGTATAAAAGAGGCCACAACGGGTGTGTTATTCAAAAAGGCACTCACTACCATCACCGGAGCCATGATACGCAGCTGTGCGCGACGGATATTTTTTGACCGGCCTATTATCTTACTCACTATATACTCAATGGCACCCGTTTCTTTAAGTCCCGCTGCTACTACGTACAGAGCCGCTACGGTAAGCATTCCTTCATTCGCAAAACCCTGCAAAGCCTTGGAAGGCGGCAATACCTGCCCTACGATAAGCACCGTTAACCCACCTAAAAATATAATATCCGGTGATATGCGGGTCTTCACAAGCAGAATTAGGCATAATAAAATGACGGCAATAACCGTCCATCCGGCGAGGGTCATACGTTTTTAAGATAAATTAACATTCTTGCACAGCCATAATAAGTATTCATCTGAATTTCATGCAGGAAGAGTTCACTTATTACTGGAACCCGACTGGCAGTATATCTCCCAGGTTTCAATTAGCAAAGCATTCTGGCCCGGGAGTAGTCTCCTAATTTAAAATAGTTAGCTCTATTTGAAACTGTAATTAAGAAAAAAAAATATTCCGAGCTTTCAAATTCGCAAAGCTATTTTTTTTGGCGGCAACTGCTAACCATCCAGTGATGGTTGCAGTTCACGAACGTATTCCCCTGCGAGGAATGGACCTAATTTTCAAAGTGGCATCGAGAGTTGTAAAATAAGACCGAGATGAGATAGGCAAAGAACTTTTACACTATATCGCAATATCTAAGAGCAATGGCCGCGATTATTTAATCCCAATCGTTTTCTTTCAGGTCCCCATTGCAATATTTTCTGATTTTAAAAAGGCCCTGCTTTGTCAGTGGCCATCGGTATCCAGATGGATCATCTTTACTACCGTCTTTGCTAAAATATTCAAATCCAGGCCCAGCGATTGTCTTTCCACGTAGATAAGGTCATAATAAAGGCGGCTACGCATATGATCTTGATCCAGCGTACCGCCCCGATAGCCTTTGACCTGCGCCAGCCCTGAGATACCCGGCTTTACCGCATAGCGATAGAAAAAATCTTCGTACGTATTGTTCCAGTGGGCACATTCCTCCACAGCATAGGGCCGCGGACCGATGAGACTCATATCCCCCTTCAAAACATTGAGTACCTGCGGAAGTTCATCCAAATTAGTCATTCTGAGCAGCCGACCAAACCAAAAGATGCGCTTGTCCCCTTCTTGGGTTACTACCGGCTTTCCATCGATACGCCGAAGATCCAGCTGATGCATCGTCCGAAATTTATAGCAGGTAAATTCATGCCCGTGTTGCCCCGTGCGGCGTTGTTTAAACAATACCGGCCCTTTGGAGCTCATCTTTATAAATAATGCAAAAATGGGATAGACCAGAATAAATGCGATGAAAATAAAGCATCCAATAAATAGATCGATGCTGCGTTTACCGCTGAATATATTCTTGGCCAGTGACTCAAATTTAGAATAGCTACTGTCAGTACCAGTGGCCGAACCTATATTAGTATCATACATCTCCTGCACAATACACTGCCGGACCGTCTGATATTTCTCTTGAATGACTTGTTCGGGGGCAACCGATTCGCTTTTATATCCCATCGCAATAATTTACTGACGATTGTAGCTAACTTAGCTTATAGCCGATACTTATCTTAAAGTTTCAAAAATTCTAATATAGAGCTATTTTATTAATTGTAAAAGAACAACTCCTTATTCACTCCATTCTATGACGACTGCCTTTCTTTAAGATAGTCGTAGGTCTTTTTTGCCGAAACACTCCATTTAAATCCCCGCGCATAACTGTAGGCTTTTTCAACCAGTTCGTTCCTGAGTTTCCGGCTATCCAGCATCCGTTGCAGAGCTTGGGCAATAGCGGTGGAATTGTGCGGATCGACGGTTAAAGCATAGCCGTCTGCCAGCTCTTGCAACGAGCTGCTATTGGAAGTAATAACGGGTGTTCGGCAGGCCATAGCTTCAAGCACGGGCAGGCCAAAACCTTCAAAAAGAGAGGGATAAATAAATGCCTCCGCTGCGGTATAGAGCCCGGGCAGATCAGCATCCGGAACATAGCCCAAAAATCGAACAGAATTGTCTATCTTTTCCTTAATCTCGAAGGCAAACGTTTTCATTCCTCCGCCGGCAACGACCAGATCCGTTTCTTTGCGCATCATTTCAGGCAGCTGATTCCAGGCCTCCAACAAGCCGTTGAGGTTTTTACGCGGATCCAGTGAGCCTACGGTAATAACAAAGGGCTTATGTAAGTCGAACTTCCGGCGCAGTGCCGCAATTTCTTGTCGGTCCCGCGAGTAGAAATGATCCGTTTCCACTCCGTTATAGATGACTTTTACTTTGCCTTTGGTAAAGGGAAACTGCTCCAGGATGGTCTGTTTGGAATATTCCGAAACGGTAATAATGCCTTTTACTCTTTTCAATAGCGGCGGCAAAATAAATGAGCGCCACTGCACATATTTCCGGTCAAACCATTCGGGATACAACTGGTCAGAGATATCATGCAGCGTAATCACGTGGTTCTTTTTTGCCACCGGACCAATATTCGTAGGTGACCACAGCAATTCATCGCCCTTCATTTTAAAAGGCATAACGCCCTGCATCCAAAGCTGGCGGAGCGTGTCGGACTGGAGCGATCCGGGCGGCTTCACGTACCGAAAGGAATGTCCCTGCTGCTCAAATTGACGAATAATCTCATAAGCATAGCGCTGCACTCCTGCTACGGTTTGCGGCAAAAAGTGCCCGTTGATGGCAAGGGGAAACTCTTTCATACCTTTTCTATTCTAACCCGCCGGTGTTGTTCCCGGTGCATCATAAAAATTCCTACAGAAATAGTGAATGGAAGCATCATAGCCGGTGCCGTTATGCGATGCTCGGTAAAGGAAGCAAAGGTGATCGTAAAAAAAGCGATGAGCAGAAAGTCCCGGACAATGGGACGCTCTTTAATCCTCTTAAGATAAATGAATAGTGAAACCCAAAAAATGAGGAATAGTGTAAGTCCTACGATACCCTGTTCTGATATAAACTGCAGATAGGAATGGTGCGCATGCGCATCGGTATGCGCTTTTTTGGGTTGCGAATTATACTTCAAATAGGGTACAATTTCTTTCAGATCGTAGGGCCGATCGTCATATGAACCCACGCCCGTTCCGAGCACGGGCGATTCGGTAAAGAGGTACCAGGCCCGCGGAAAAGTGTAAAACAGACGAATCATGACATTGGCATTTTTCTGGCCCACATCCTGATCGATCTGCTTATCGACATAGTTCTCGGTGGCCAGCATACTTTTGTAATAGGGATAGCCAATCATCAGGCTGCCGGCCGTGAAAAGCACCGGAATCAGCAAAAGCATAAAAAGTGACTTGTAACGATCCGTTATCACCAGGTACCAGCCCACGATACCCAGCACCAGCCCAATGATGGAACCGCGGGAGTAGGTGGCTACCAGGATGATAAATCCCAACAGAAACAGGAAAAGCTCTTTCTTGTTGCGCCGGTGATACCAGTACGCAAAGCCCAGAGATGCGACAATAGATAAAAATCCTCCAACGGCATTTTGGGCATGAAATAAACTTCCATAAATAACCATATTAATATTACCCGACATAAAATTGGTTGTCAGCAGGTAATAGCCAAAAAGCAGCCCGTGAACGATGAGAACAAAGAGATAAAATTTACGAAAGTACTTTTTAAGATCGAATTTATAACTAAAAAGCGGAAGAATGAGCAGCGGTGCATAAGAGATAATAAAGTTGCCATCGCGCCGGTAAAAGCCAAATTCAATAAGCGAACGGGGGTGATACAGGAGTACGCTGACCAGGAAAAGTGCCAGGAAGCCATACAGCCATGCTACGGGGCGGGGCAAATTCTCTTTATTGAAAGCGTAGAAGCCCAGTGGGGCCAGCAGGGTCAGCAGCGGACTAAAATATATATAGTTGGTGACCGTCCCAAAGAGTGAGACGATCGCTAAACCCAGTATAAATTTCTTTTGCCAGTTCACTATTTGGGTTACTGCTCTATTTATTAAAGGTAAACATCAGCTTGATAATCATGGGAATACGATCCCATTGTCCCCTTCGCATCCGATTGATGATAGTCCAGATGGTGGTCAAATACATCAGCGGCAGCAGATGCGGATAAAATTTAAATGTGAGCTTGAACCTATTTTTGACCAGGTAGTAATCCGACAGCCGGCTCTTCTGCCCCTTCCGGCGGTTGGAAGCCCCGGTAGAAGCTCCCTCCTTATGATATACGATACTTTCGGGGGCAAAGCCCAGCTTGAAAGCCGAACCCGCCCGGATGCCCCAGTCGATCTCTTCGTAATAAAGAAAGTAATCTTCACTTAACAAACCTATCTCGTCAATAAATTTTGGAGATACCAGCATGGAGGCGCCAATAATAAAATCCAGCTCTTTTTCAATTTCCAGCCTATCAAAAGGTTCTTTTACGGGTTGATGCTCGCCGAAATTTTCGGTGGTTGCCAGCCATTTATTGTAACGGCCTCCGCCCAGTACCTGGATGGTATCGCGCCGGTGATAGTAGATAAGCCGCGATCCGCAGATACCCAAATCCGGCTCCTTCTCCATCCTCTCAACCAGATGAGTGAGCGCCTGCTTTTCAACGACCGTATCATTATTGAGCAACCAGATATAATCAGCCTCTCGCTCAAGCGCATTCCTGATACCCACATTATTGCCGCCGGCAAAGCCCAGGTTTTCTTCATTTTCGATCAGATGTATATCCGGAAAACGTTGGCGGATTTGCTGCACTGATTGATCGGTGGAGCCGTTATCTACAACGACGATGGAATAGTTTGGATAGTCAAGTTTTTGTAGCGACTGCAAGCACTCAACAGTATCTTTCCAACCGTTCCAGTTCACTAAAATAATATAAACATTCGGTTTGTCAGACAAATCCATATACTTTCAGCACCTATTGGTAACAGTTTTTAGTCGGTCGAAACATATCTTTATTTTCAAAAACCTTATTTTTCGTTTGATGATAGGATCCAAGTTGAAGGAGTCGCTCATCCGGAAGCAGCATGAATGTCCAAAATAACCGATTACAATCCAAACAATAGTAAGCACACCAAAGCACCCGGTTCCAAGCCAGTTTATGACACATGGAATGACTGCAACGGCAAAAGGCAAAGACAAACCACGGCCCAATACATTGATAAGGGTACCTTCAGCCAGTATGCCCTTATTATTGACGGATGAAGACTCGGAAACCAAACTCATTTAAAATAAGATGTGAAAAATATATGGATAGACGGCTTTGCACTTCTGCAGCAGTACTATGCCTCTTGGCTTATATTATGGTATACATTTTGTCCTGCCACGTAAACAAAGGAGACGATAAGCCCCACCAACAGAGATAGCACTAAAATCAATATGCGCTGCGGCTCGCTCTTCTCAGTCGGCACATTAACCGCTTGCAATGGTTTAAAGTCGGGCGTCTGCTCCTGCACCTTCATTTTAGCCTCCATGAGCTGCTGTGAAATGCTGTTATACATACTGTAGGCCAAGTCAAACTCGGCCTGCAGGCGTTGTTCCTCAGCTTGTGATTTGGCTGTAGCCAAATTCATATTTCGATCCAAAAATGATACGAGTTTGCCCTGTACTTCTTTAAAGCGCTGCTGTGCCTGCTTGTGCTGCATCTTGGCAAAGGCTAAATCTTCTTTAGCCTTCTGCGTACTGTAAGATTTAACGAAATCCTTCAACATGCTGATGACTTTTCTGTTTAGCTGGGCAGCCGCCACGGGATTGGGCATCCGGGCACTGACAGTCAGCACGCCGGTCCCGCTATCCAGTTCAATCTCTATACGCTCTCTCATCTCTTTAATAATCTTCAGCTCATCGCTTGAAAGCTCAATGACAGCATCTTCGTCAAACTGCCGGCGCAGCCACTCGGGCAGCTGTGGAAGCGGGGCAGGATCTGTAAACTTGCCAGGTAACTTAATGGTGTACTCCACGAGGAGTTCCAACAGCGACCATTCCCGAATATCCTCAAAATAGGTATATCCGCTGACGGTGGTATCCGAATCAGGAAAATAGATTTCGTGCTTGAGCAGTTGATGCTGGAAATTCAGACTCTGTACAATTTTGGGATAAACTTCGGGGCTAATGGTCCCTTCTTTGCTCGTACTCATTGAACCCAAATCACCCAGTCCCAGCATGCTTCCATAATCTTTCAGCAGGTCACCGGCTGAACTTTCACTGCTTTTCATCTCGGGCATCAACAGAGCTTCAGAGGTATATTCTACAGGACTAAATAAAGCTACAAGAAGACCCAAAAGTACAAAAGCACATGTAATCTTAGCAATAAGCCAACGCTTAGCTCTTAAGGCTCCCGCCAACTCCGCAAGATTTACGGCATTATCACCATTGGGATTCTCTTCGTCCATTGGAATCAAGCGATACTCTTTGGCCGATAGCTCCTTTGGGTCTTCAGACTCCTTATCAGATCCGGTATTGTTATGTTCGTCGTCCTTACTCAGTTTCTTTTCATTAGATTACAACAGTATTTCATTTACAGCCACAAATGATACGGATTTTTACGGTGTCTAAAAAGATGAATCTGCCGGTCCGTTAATTATTCAATGATCTAATCATTATATTGGACGCTTTAAATGCAGCTTGTCAAAATGGTACTAAGTTCATCTGAAAGTTTATTAGTTCAGATAAAGATTTAACCACTTTTGTTAATGACAAAGAATATCAACACTCCCATCTTGGTAACGGGTATCCATCGGTCTGGGAGTACTTTTACTGGCAAAATACTGACTTTAAATAAAGATGTCGCTTATATTCAGGAGCCTTTTAACAGATATTATGGGTTGGAGTGCATAGATGCCCGCTTTAAGTATTTAGCTAACAAAGATCGGAGTGGAAAGACTGAGCAAATATTAGAACATTTAATCCAATTAAAAAAAGCAAAATATAATATCACATCTGTTACTGAAGAGACAAAAGTAATTGTAACAAGAGCTGAACTTTTTGCTGAAATGATCAAAAACTTTAGTTACCACACTATTCAGAAGTATCTTGGTAAACTGCTATTCCGTTCAGAAAGCCAACTTCGCTTTAATCTGCTCAAATATACTCCGGGAATTAATAAGATTCTTTTAAAGGATCCGGAAGCTGCTTTTGCCAGCCAGTTTCTACACCAACAATATAATATGGATGTGGTTATCTTAGTACGCCATCCACTCAGTTTTGCCGGAAGCCTAAAGCGGCTGGGTTGGCGGTTTGATTTTGACAACTTCCTCAGACAGAAACACCTGATGAATGATTATCTTGAGGAGTTCAGGGATGAGCTTATTTATTTACAGAACAAACAGACAACGGTCGTGGAAGAAGCCGTTATGCTCTGGAACTGCATCTATACGGTACTGGCAGATTTCATCGGCAGAAATCCGAATTTCATTGTTTATAAACATGAACAGATTGCCCGGCATCCGCTGCAGTCGTTTAAGGATTTATATAAAAGATTGGGCTTAAATTTCACTCCGACGGTTGAAAAAAAGATAAAAATCTTGACCTCATCTGACAATCCTGTTGAAGCGAACAACAATAAGGCTCATCAATTTAATCGTAACAGCGCGGCTCTCATCCATAAATGGAAGGATATCTTAACAGCGGATGAAGTAGAATATGTCACGGAGAAGACTGCCTCCCTGGCCTCTTCTTTTTATGATGAGGATGTTTTTCTCAGTAAATAGGTATGCTTGGCCGTTCCTGCGTCCTTTTGCCGGATGATCTCAAAGTTATTCTCCGCAAAAATTTCCTCCAACCTTTCCGGATTTCGACGAATACGTCTTATCCCCTTCTGTTGGTTCTGCGATAACAACCAGTCGGGCAGGCTGTTTCTAAGCTTATAAGCGAGACTTCGGGGACGGGTATCAAATTGGAGCTGTGCAACTCCCCCATCAGATTTCAAACATGTCGCAATTTTTTTAATATAGTTTTCAATTTCATGAAAGTCCTGAATATGCTGAAATACGAGATAAGAGTAGGCATAATCAATGGGTTTATGTGTCCAAGCTTCATCAGCCAAAAAGGGCTGGATATTGGAATAGTCAAATTTTGAAGCATTCTCCTTAAGTTTTTGCAGCATTGTTGGAGCAATATCAACGGCAACTACCTCTTCAAATACATCGGCATGCGGAAAGGTAAGCCTGCCCACTCCGCATCCAATCTCAAGTGCACGCTTTGTTTGTTTGAGACAGGGCAAAGCATTATTCATTGTTTGCTTTGCAAAAAACCGACCCGATTTAAAAAAAGCCCGCTGATCCTCTTGGTAGGTCGTGTCGATGTAGTACTCCGCATCTTCCTGGGCAAAAGCTTCCCAGATATTATCCCGCATCTTTTATTCTGTATCAGTTAAAATTAAATCTGTCTTTTAGTACAGATTTCTAAAAATTAGGGTATCAATATAATTACAACTATTCCATGGAGTCTACGGCAATAAACAAGACAGTAATCACTTATACAAACCGAAGTATTCAAAACTTCAACCGCAGCTGTAAGCCGAACTCGCTGCGGGTGTCGCCCTCGATTTCATTGAGTCCGCTGCCAATCAGCTGCTGGTCTTCATATTTGGTGAGGCCGGCTTTTGCCCAAAACTCTATAAAAGAAAAAGGCTCGTAATTGATCAGCAGGTACATCCGCTGGCCGCGATCAAAGAGCACCTGGCTGCCAAAAACGTAGAGCAGATCATTTTCAAACTGATAAACCCGCGAGGCATAGCTGTCGGTATCAAAAACGGTGATTCGTGCATCCACTTTTAGATTATCAAACAGCAGCAACCGCAGGTCCTGATACAACAAATATCCTGACTCTGCTTCTTGTCCGGCCTGACGGCTGCGTATCCATTCAGCTCTCGTGCGCAGGCGAATGGTAGAATTAACCCAATATTCCACATTAGCCCGGATACCGCTCCGGCGTTCTTCTCCCAGTTTACGCCGAGACCTTCCCAGCTCATCCAACACTTCAAACTCTTCTTCTTTTGTTTGGCTGCGCAGCTGCAGATAAACTTCCAGCCGTCTGTTGAACTCAGCTTCCGCGCGAACCAGCCAGTCATATCCGCTGGTTGGTTGGTGCGTGCCAAAGCGTGCCGCGGGGAAGCGAAACTGATCCATATAGGCACTGAGTGTTACTTTTTCACCAATTGCATGCTGCAGACCAAGATAAATACCCTCTTCATTTTGCGGTGTCCCGGATTGTTCACCAAAACCATCGCCCAAAATAGACTGAAACTC
>DATGUX010000064.1:0-2285 GCA_035300985.1 Fodinibius sp. | reverse complement strand
CACCGTTCCCCAGGCAATGCCGTAGCGGGCGCTGTTCAGGCAGGTAAATGGTCCTTTGAGGCCTTTAATATCGGGAAATGTATTTTCTTCGGGTACAAAGACATCTTCAAAAACTAATTCGCCCGTTTCGGAGGCGCGGAGTGACATTTTGTATTTCGTGGTGGGTGCGCTGTAGCCTTCCATCTCTTTCTGCACCAGAAAACCGCGAATGACGCCTTCATCATCCTTATTTTCTTTAGCCTTAGCCCAGACAACGGCCAGGTCGGCAATAGGAGAATTGGTGATCCACATCTTGGCGCCATTGAGGATCCAGCCGCCGTCGGTTTTAGTAGCCGTCGTGGTCATCCCGCCGGGATCAGAACCGTGATCGGGTTCGGTAAGTCCGAAGCAGCCAATCATCTCACCGCTGGCCAGTTTGGGAAGGAAGCGTTCTTTTTGTTCTTCGGTCCCAAATTTATGAATGGGAAACATCACCAGTGATGACTGAACCGACATAAACGAACGATAACCCGAATCTACCCGCTCTACCTCGCGGGCAATGAGTCCGTAGGCCGTTTGGCTGGCTCCGCTGCCGCCGTATTTAGGATCCAGGTAGGAGCCCAGCAGGCCCAGATCGCCCATCTCTTTGGCAATATCCGGATCAAAATACTCCTCCTGATTGCCTTTCAAGGCACGCGGCTCAAGCTTGCTCTGGGCGTAGTCGCGGGCCGTTTCCATGATCATGCGATCATCTTCAGTGAGTTCCGATTCAAAAAGAAAAGCGTCGTCAATATTGAAGCTGTTACTGGCCATGGATAATAAATTTTGCGGTGTTTATGTTGCTGCTATAGAATATTAAAGATAAGTGATATGGCTGGAAGTTGCAGGGGTACAAGATTCAGGATACAGGATTCCAGATGCAGGTTACAGGTTTATCTCATAAATAAAGGCCAATATATTAAAACTAATACTTGACATAGGACCTAAAAAAGCACACACTTTATCTGACATCTGACATCTGACATCTGACATCTGACATCCCTCACCTCCAGAACTCCTTTTTCAGTTCACGTGCGATGATCATGCGTTGTACTTCGGAGGTCCCTTCACCGATCGTCATCAGCTTAGCATCGCGCAAGAAACGCTCGACGTGGTATTCTTTGATATAACCATAGCCGCCGTGGATTTGTACCGCTTCATTGGCCGCACGTACTGCCAGTTCCGAAGCAAAGAGCTTGCCTTTAGAAGCGGCAGCGGTGTAGGCTTTGCCCTGATCTTTTAGCCATGCTGCTTTATGAACCAGAAATCGTGCAGCATCCACCTCCGTAGCCATATCAGACAGCTTAGTTTCAATAGCCTGGAAATCACCAATGGGGGACCCAAACTGTTTGCGCTCGCCGGCATACTTCATTGATTCCTCAAGTGCGCCGCGTGCAATACCTACTGACAATGCTCCAATGCCGACGCGTCCCCCGTCCAGCACTTTCATGGTATCTATGAATCCGCGGCCTTCCTTACCCAGCATATTTTCGGCCGGTACTTCCACATCTTCGAAATAAACTTCGGTTGTATCAGAAGAATTCATGCCCAGCTTGTGCATTTTGTTTCCGTGGGACACGCCTGCCCAATCGCCTTCCACAATAAAGGTGCTGATGCCTTTGGTGCCTTTATCCGGATCGGTTTTGGCCAATACTATATAAGTATCGCCCACGGAGCCCTGGGTAATAAAAATTTTAGAGCCGTTGAGAATCCATTTATCTCCATTCTTTTGAGCGGTTGTCTTCATGCCGGAGGCATCACTGCCGGAGCCGGGCTCGGTGAGGCACCAGGCGGCCAGTTTTTCTCCTTTGGCCAGCGGCGTCAGGTATTTTTCTTTTTGACTGTCGGTGCCGGCCAGCGCAATATGGCCGGAGCCGAGCGAGGTGTGCGAGGCTACGGTCAGCGCCAGTGACGCATCCCAGCGTGCAATTTCCTCAATAGCCAGACAAAAACTGATATGGTCGATTCCTCCGCCGCCATATTCTTCAGGATGGACCATCCCCAAAAACCCTTGCTTCCCCAACCGAGCAACGATATCATGAGGAAAGGCTTTCTCTGTATCTCTTTCCTTAACATCCGGAGCTACGTATCGTTCGGTAAAATCTTTAACGCTATCGCGTATCAGCTGTTGTTCTTCAGATAATGCAAAATTCATAGATGAAGTGATTTAAAGATTCTTCTGCCGTTCAATCGACAGGGGCTAATGGTAGGCAAATAAGTTATAAAAAAAAGAACAGTTTTGTTTGGGAAACTGCAAAAATAAAGAG
>DATGUX010000063.1:0-3779 GCA_035300985.1 Fodinibius sp. | reverse complement strand
AAATAATAACGAAGACTAGCTCCTATGGACGCTATAGCTGACAAACAATCCCTGAAAGAATGGATTGACCAATTGGAAGATCAGGCCATGCTTAAAAACTTATCCTTACTGAAACGCAGCACAGAAGGAACGGACTTCTGGAATGACCTACCTGAGGAAGCCCACCGAGCCATTAATCAGGCCAAAGCGGAAGCTAAAGAAGCAAAGGGTATTCCCCATGAGCAGGTAATGAAGGAAATGAACGAACGTTTTTCCCAGTAATGGCCTACGATATTATATGGATGCCCATGGCACGAATATCGTATATTCAAACCTTAGAATATATTCGCGAACATTGGTCCTATGCTGAGCTGGAGGCCTTTCAAAGTGCCACGGAAGATGCCATCACTCGCATCAGCAAATTCCCGGAAATCTATGAATATTCGCCACAGAGTAATACTCGCCGGTGCGTGCTTTCTAAACAAGTGAGTTTATATTATCAGGTAAACAAATCCCGGCAAATCGTTGAACTATTGGTTTTTTGGGATAACCGCCAAGATCCCCAAAAGCTAATAGTGAGGGAGTGAGTTACCCGCCCTAAGTAGGAAGGCTCTGCTGGAAAAAAACATGATCGTCCCTCACTGGCTATCCAATAAATAAGGAAACTTGATACCATTCCACTTTACATAACGGGCCCTTATTCGACCGTTGCTACCCTTGCTCTCCAAGTTAAATGGTGATTTGTTTACCAAATAAACTTTATTTAATTTACTTTCCATTAATTATAAATCGCTCAAGCAACATGGCCACAAAAACTCTCGATCAGCGCATTGTAAAAACTCCGGATATTTGCGGCGGAAAACCGCGCATTGACGGCCACCGCATTACTATACAAAACATAGCCATCTGGCATGACCGTTTGGGATGGACTGCTGATGAAATCGCCAGCTCCTATGACATCGATTTAGCTGATGTCTACGCGGCCTTGGCCTATTACTTTGCTAACCGTGAGCAGGTGGACCGCTCCATCGAAGAAAACCAGGCGTTTGCCGAGCAGCTTCGTCAACAGGGCCCGTCGCTTCTCGACCAGAAATCCCGCGGAACCTCGTGAGCTCTTCTATCAGGTTTTACCTTGATGAACACATCCCAAATGCTATTGCTTAAGGGGTGCGCCGTCGCGGGATCGATATCCTTACAATTTCAGAAGCGGGAAAACTTGGTGCAAGTGATGAGGAGCATTTCACCTTCGCCCGTCAGCAAGGGCGCGCCATTGTAACCCATGATACAGATTTTCTGCGCCTCGCGGCCTCTTCCTCCGATCACTCCGGTGTGGTTTATGCCCCACAAGAACAAACCATTGGAGAAATGGTCCGCAAAGCAAGCCTTATCGCCCGCATAATAACCCAAGAGGAAATGCGCGGGCACGTTGAATACATTTGATCGCCATCCTTTTTAAGTATTTGCACCTATAACAATATTTGTCGCTATCCAAAAAGATCTTTTTATAGCTACTGTACCATAGTTAGGGTATCTTAAAATGGGTACACTTAGTGAGAAATGTTTTTGCCTAACAATCTTGCATATAACCGGAGCACGAAATAATATTGAATTAGTAACTAACGAAAGATTATTTTTAAAACCAAGGGCATAAAAGAATAGGGGAGACACGTCCGGGTTAATGCGCGGTTAGGTGGCTAATTTGTTGACGATTAAGGCAATATCGCTGGGATCATGAGCTTCAAAATCTGGCTCATATTCCCAATTTTCGGTAATTACTGCTAAACCATAAAGTGCTACTATCGAAAATACTTGAAGGTTACTTCCATTTTCTTTTAATCTTTGATTAGCTAAATAAGCGCATTGAATATCAGTCTCATGATCACCAATATAAACAACCGAACCAGATTCAGAATTGGTTAAATACTTAATGCAAGCCAATAATCCCGTGGGATCAGGCTTTTGCTGATCATAGCCAATTTCTTCATAACCAATAATCTTGGAGAAATGCGATTCTAATTGTTGGCTCTTTAGATAGGAGATAATATTCTCAAAGGCGTTTTGTGAAACGATGCCATGATTATAACTGCTGAATTCTTTGAGAACGGGTCGAATATCTTTGAATAGTGAAACTTCTGTGTCATTATTTATTTGATACTTTTTCCACATGGCACCGGCTTCATCAATCTGGGAGTCGGAAAGTTGAAAGTAACTTTTGTAAAGTTCTCTCCAATTTTCAGAATTTTCATTCGCCGCTTGATACTGATCAAGAGATTGAAGCACTTCATATTCGTCGGGCGACTCTTGCATTACTTCTGCCATGATTTCTTTGGTCACAGCAAGATTTTTACGTCGCGCATCTACCAACGTTCCATCATAATCCCAGATTATAGCTTTAACCATAAATAACGTTTGTTTTCATTAGCCACCTAACGGCCCCGCGCTTAAGCAGCACGCATAATTTTTGTATTGTTAATTAATGGACTTTTAGCCTCAAAAGCCAAATCTGTTCCCGAAGCATCGGGAGCGAGATGTGTCCGTTTGAAATGCTTGATAGGTTCAACTTCTTACTTTCTTATAAACAGCAGCAAGGTCCCTGCCGCAACAAACAAGCTGCCCGACAGACGATCGATCAGTTTTTTTCGTTTGGCCGTGTTGATCCACCCGGATATTTTGTTGCCCCCACCCGCGTACAACAGTTGCCAGCTGAATTCCAGGCCCACAAAGGTCACACCCAAAATGATCATCTGCTGCAACTGTGGATCCCCCGGGTTGATAAACTGGGGAAAGAACGAGGCAAAAAAGATGATGATCTTGGGATTGCTGATAGCGACTAAAAACCCTTTTCGAAACAGCGCCCTTCTTGATTGGCCGGATGTTTCCATTTCTTCCGTACCAACCTTCCCAGGGGTTGATCTCCACATTTTAATGCCCAGGTAAATAAGGTACCCCGCCCCGAGCCAGCGAATCGCTTCAAACAGCCATACCGATGAGGCCATAATAGGCACCGATGCCCGCCAGCGATGCCACCATAAGAATGATAAAAGCAAGAAGACTGCCGCAGATCGTTGCGAAGGTATTTTTCAGCCCGTGCTTTACGCCGTGAGACAACGCCAGCAGTGCATTCGGACCGGGAGAAGCGGTAAGGGCAATGACAGTCCCTGCAAATATGAGCCACGTGTGTAAATTCATAATGATAAGGATATTGATTCTTCTTGAAATAAGAAAGCGGGCTTACACAAACCGATTGGTACTCTCATTTTGTGTATTCTATTTAGGATACCCAAATAGTCTAAGATATTTTATAACATCTGCCTTGCCTCCCTTACTCACTTCCTATTTTATCGTTACTCTTTCATCTGTAAATCATCCACACGCTGGCGCCTGCAGGTTAAACGCAGAGTCGTTATTGTGCTAAGGCTAAGTCAGTATTAAACCTCTTAGAGATGGAAATATACATCAAAAATATGGTATGCGGGCGGTGAGATCAGCATTAGAGGGGTCGGGACTTCATCCTATTCAGGTGGAGTTGGGAGAAGTGAAATAAGTGATGAGTGCTTCCTCAGCGTTAGAAGAATTGGCCGCTTTAATTCCCTGAGAAGCCCATAAGGTGAACGAAGACGGTTTCACGGAAGATGTTCCTGTGGAAGAACTGCAGCAGGGTGATAAGGTACTCATCAAACCCGGAGAGAAAATTCCGGCAGATGGTATTGTTGTGAAAGGGGAAACGAGTGTAAATGAAGCGATGCTCACCGGAGAGTCCAAGCCGGTAAGCAAACAAAAAGACGACGAAGTCATCGGGG
>DATGUX010000062.1:0-16358 GCA_035300985.1 Fodinibius sp. | reverse complement strand
GTCAGAGATCCTATTGAACGCATTATCTCACATTATACGCATAACTATAGTGAGGGTAGGGAGCACCGCTCCATCGATGAGGCGCTTCAGGAATTGGAAGGCAATCACTATGTGATGTGCAGCAGGTATTTTTGGCAGCTGCAGCACTATCTTCAATTTTTTTCTAAAGATCAGATGCTGGTCGTCCCCTCTTTTCAGTTGATGGAAGAACGGCGGAAAGCCCTGAAAGAAGTCTTTAAATTTATTGGAGTGGATCCTTCATATTACACCGCCGAATATGAGCAGCAGAAGCATAAGAGCAGCCAAAAACGTAGGAAAGGACGCCTAAGCCGGGTTATTTTGGAAAGTCCGGTTATCAAATCGCTCAAAGGATATATCCCGGATGCGCTTAAAGACCCCGTCAAGCGGGCTACACGACCTGAAGTTCAAAAGCCGGAACTGTCGGCTCCTTTGCAGCAACGGTTGACGGATTATCTTGGCCCTGATATTGATCACCTGCGTTCATTTACCCGATTGCCGCTGGACCGCTGGGATATATAGCTCACCTTATTTGGACAATTTTTTATGGAATCAGGTGCACATCCTATTGGCTTCTGGCATAGAATACCGTTATTTTGCCGTTCAATTTTAACATACTGATTCATGGACGGTCGTTTTGCCGTTACAGGTGCGACGTTAAAAAGGGAATTCGGTGATTCTGAGCAATCGGGAAAATCCGAAGCAGTCCCCGCTGCTGTAAGCTCCATCAGCTTTTGACTTTGATGACCACTGTCTCCGATATTGTATATCACCGGGATGGGAAGGTTGCCAAAAGAGGAGTAAGCCAGAAGACCTGCCGCCGGTGATGATGGAAAAGCTTTCGGGAGAAAAGCTGTACCTATGACTTTTAAATCTCTTTTCTGCGCTTTCAGCGCCGGGCTTACCAAGGCTGTAAAAACGATTGGTGCATTCCCTTTTAAAGATCCATTTTTTGCCATTTCAGGTGCTAAGCTATGGCAGGACTGCCGGACCTGCTGCAAATACGGGCCATACGGTGTTTTGCTTATCATCGTTGCTGTAGCAGGATGTCAGTCATCAGCTAAGGAGGGTAAGGATGTTTCTTCATTTCAGGCCGCTGCTGTTGACTTTTCTCATCAGGTAGAGGCGGAATACGCTGAAGGCTTCCGTATCAGCTACCATAAAAACTATAAGCTTCTTGAAATACTGAAGCCTTTCCAGGATCGCGTGGATACCCTTCGTTATTCATTGGTACCAAGGGAGTTAGTTGATAAGGTTCAGGTACCTCAGGCCCATGAAATTCCAATCCCCGTACGCAGCCTTGTTACCACCTCCACCACGCATATCGGTTTTATCGAAATGCTGGATGCAACGGAAGTAATTACCGGCATAGCCAGTGCCCAATACGTATATAGCAAAGATATCAGGCACCGTCTTCAGGAGGGCGATATTGTAGGCTTCCCGCAAGATGCGCTCAATAAAGAAAAGGTGGTGGCTATGAATCCTGATCTGCTGATGATTTCCGGAGGGCAATCGTCACAGTTTGATAATTTCCGAGTGCTTCGAGAATCCGGTATTTCGGTATTAGTGAATGCCGAGTGGCTGGAGACCACTCCACTGGGCAAAGCTGAATGGGTGAAGGTGGTGGCAGCTCTGCTTAACAGAGAGGAGCTGGCGAATAAGGCCTTTGGCACAGTAGCACAGCACTATAATGAACTGAAGGCTGCCGTCGATAGTACTGCTGAAAAGCCTGTCGTCATCAATAATATTCCCTATAAAGGGGCTTGGTTTGTGTCGGGAGGCAACAGTTTTGTGGCGCAGTTTCTTAAAGATGCCGGAGCTGATTATCCCTGGTTCGATACGGAAGAAACCGGTGGGCTCCGCAGAGATTTTGAAGTGGTCTATAAGCAGGGACTGGCAGCAGATGTGTGGCTGAATCCCGGCTCTGCAGTGACAAATGAAGCGATTTTGGCCAAGGATCCTCGTTTTAAAGCATTCAAGGCCTTCAAAACCGGGGAGATATACAATAACAACAGGCGCCGGAGGCCGTCCGGCGGCAACGATTATTGGGAGTCGGGCGTGGTGCATCCGGAGCGGTTGCTGGCGGATCTGATCAAGATTTTTCATCCTCAGGTAGTACCGGATCATGAGCTCTACTACTATCAGCAGATTAAATAATGAATGATTCCGCGCATACAGCAGAGATGCAATATAAGGCCGGCCTTCGTCCGCTCTACTTTGTGCTGCTGGCCGGCGGTGTGGCCCTGTTGTTTCTGTTGAATCTTGCCTTTGGTTCGGTAGATATTCCTCTCACAGATATTATCAAAATTCTGGCTGGTGGGACAGGGGAGGATCCCGCGTGGCAAAAAATTCTAATCAACATTCGTTTGCCCCGTGCAGTAACGGCGATCCTGGCCGGCAGTGCGCTTTCAGTGGGTGGACTGCAGATGCAGACCCTCTTTCGTAATCCGCTGGCCGGGCCCTCGGTGCTGGGTATAACTTCGGGGGCCAGCCTGGGGGTTGCTGCCGTGATGCTGGCCGGTGGCAGCCTGACCAGCATCTTTGCAATCCAGCAGCTTTCGGCCTGGGGCAGCTGGCTGATCGTGGGTGCTGCAAGTCTTGGCTCGGCTGCGGTGTTGCTGCTTATCCTGCTCATTTCAGTGAAAGTACGGGATAATGTTACCTTGCTGATTATTGGACTGATGGTTGGCAATATTACCATAGCCGTAGTTAGTATCTGGCAGTATTTCAGTCATCCCGAGCAGATACAGGATTATCTTATCTGGACCTTCGGCAGCCTGGGAGGTGTGCCTCTGAATCAGCTTTGGATTGTGGCACTGGTCGTTTTTGCGGGGGGAGGTATTGCCACCGCATTGTCGAAGCCGCTCAACGGACTGTTACTGGGAGAAAATTATGCCCGCAGCATGGGCCTGTCGGTTTCCAAAACCAGAATATGGATCATCGCAAGCACCAGCCTGTTGGCCGGTGGCATCACTGCTTTTACCGGGCCGATTGGTTTTATAGGTATTGCCGTTCCCCACTTGACGCGCTCGCTGCTGGGTACGAACGAGCACAGGGTGCTCATCCCGGGTACGCTTTTAATGGGCGCACTGTTGCTGCTGACTTGCGACCTGGTGGCGCGTATGCCCGGCTCCACGGCCACACTGCCCATTAGTGCCGTAACCTCGCTGGTGGGCTCGCCGGTCGTTATTTGGGTTATTATGCAGCGCAAGAATTTACAGGCCTCATTTTGATGGAAAGAGCAGGGAATATCATATCGGCTGAAGACTTGGCCATCGGATTTCGTGCACGCGGGCGACGGCGGGCAGCGAAAAGAGTAGCAGAAGACATTAATGTGTCGCTGCATGGAGGCGAAGAGGTGTGTCTGCTGGGACCCAACGGTTCGGGTAAATCCACATTGATCCGTACCCTTTCGGGCCTGCATCTTCCGCTGGAGGGCGCCATTACCTTATCCGGGGAGCCTATGCAGGAGCTCGCAGACAAAGAGGTGGCCCGGCAGGTAAGCACGGTGCTTACTGATCGTATTACTATCGGTAATCTAAGCGTATACGATTTGGTGGCTTTCGGGCGCTCGCCCCATACGGGCTGGTTTGGTTCCTTGAAGAAAAGTGATGAGGAAAAAGTATCCTGGGCCATTGAATCGACCGGAATCCGTTCTTTTGTGAATCGGGATGTGCTGCACCTGAGCGATGGCGAGCGTCAAAAAGTAATGATAGCGCGTGCCTTAGCCCAGGATACGCCCGCTATGCTGCTGGATGAGCCCACGGCCCATCTCGACCTGCCGAATCGGGTGGCCATTATCCGCTTGTTGCGCAAACTGGCCCATACTACCGGGAAAACCATCTTGTTGTCTACACACGAGCTTGACCTTGCTCTTAAGGCCGCCGATGAACTTTGGTTGATTGATATGCAGGGAAAGCTGATAACAGGTACCCCGGAAGATCTTGTGCTGGATGGTACCTTCGAGGCCGTCTTTGAGCAGGAGGACTTTTCTTTTGACCGTGCTACCGGCTCGTTTACGCTTCATGAGCCTACACGCGCTCCGGTGTATTTGTACGGAGATGCCGTGGGCGTATTCTGGACCCGGCGCGCTCTGGAACGCTCCGGATACCGGGTCAAGGAATCGAATGGAACGGCCCTGAAAGTAGAAGTACAGGCGAGTGCCGGGGGCTTTGGATGGAAGATCAGTTATAAGGACGAATTCTATAGCACGGAAACCGTTCAGGATTTGTTAGCTACACTTCGCAAATTATGAGATGAAACAGTTTTACAAGAGATCTTTGGTATACGCCTTCCGTCCGAATGCCGATTTGTCGGGATGGTCGGCCAGGTTAATAGAGCCGGGAGTTGTAGGGGCCTTCCTTTAATTCGTTCTTTCGTTCTTAAAAAGCTATGATATTTGCAGTGAATCACACCTTCTAATATGTGGATAGGGATTCACCTTAGCTATTTTTCGATCCCCAAACATGACAGGTTTTGAAAACCTGTCATGTTTTACTTGCCGGAAGATATGACTTTGATATCGGCCTTTTCTTTTATCCATAAACATCCTAACTTTAGGCGCTCTTTGAAATAGCGTGTTGGTACCCCCGAAATATCGGGGGTCAAAAGGGAATTCCGTACTCCTCATTGTATTTTGGGAAAGTCGGAAGCTGTACCCGCAACTGTAAATCCATAAAAAGGTGAGTCCCCAACCTTTTGCCACTGTCCCGATACTCGGGATGGGAAGGCCGGACCGCCGGATAAGCCAGAAGACCTGCCGCACAATTCTATTTCTTGAGGAACTTTCGGGAGTTAAAGTTTCTGCGAGGATCTTATGACAAAACTATGGATATGGCCCGGCACGGCCCTTATATTTTGTGCCTTTTTACTCATTCAACAACCGACATACGGCCAAACGGTAAGTGATACGCTTCAGTTCGAAGAAATTGAAGTGGTAGCCACCCGTATTCGGCAGCCCCTTGATTACCAGCCGACGAATGTAGAGGTAATTGATTCGCTGCGGACCAGCCTGCTGCAGATGCAATCGGTGGCTGAGCTGTTGACGGCCCATTCTTCGCTTCACATCAAGGCATACGGCCCTGGTGGCATGGCTACGGCCTCCCAGCGCGGACTCTCTTCAGAGCAGATTCAGGTGCTGTGGGAGGGCATCCCCATCAACAGCTCTACGCTTGGACAAACTGATCTATCACTGTTGCCCGCCAGCTTCTTTTCCGATATCCAGGTAAGCTCGGGGACGCCCAGCACGGCCTTCGGCGGAGGCAGTCTCTCCGGCGCGCTCTATTTGGGTTTGGACTGGAAGAAAGGCAGTTTCGTTAAGTTCGAACAGGGGGTCGGATCATACGGGCAGAGGCAATCATTGATGCAGGGACGGTACAAATCCAACGGATGGCTGGTTGCAGTGCGAGGGTTGTATGACTATGCCGATAATGATTATTCCTACTACAACCGCGCCTACGGTGAGGTGCAAAGGCGCCAGCATAACCGGACCAAGTGCTACAACATGATGACGACTGTGGGTAAGGAAGAGGCCAATAGCCGATGGAAAAGCACCTTCTGGTTAGCTGACAGCAAAAATCAAATTGCAGGAAGTGTACTTGCCTCCAACAGTAAGGCCCGTCAAGACGACAAGTCGGCACGATGGCTCAGCTCTTACCGTCATAATTGGACCGATACTGAACTGGAGATTAAAAATTACCTGGGCAGAAACGCGCTTAATTACTTTGATCCTGAGATCGATACCCGAAGTTTTACAACAACCCGGCGCTGGTTGGTCAGTTCAAATATCAAGCATTCCCTGAATAGTCACATTATGCTGAAAGGAGAAGTCAGCGGCGAGTTGACGGGAGTAGAGACCAATAACTACAGCTCCCTGAAAACCCGCCAACAGTTCAGCGCATTGACCAATCCCGAGATTGTACTCCTCAACCAACGGCTGCGGTTGTATCCCGCCCTGCGTCTGGATGCCTACAGCGATTTTGGAACAGTGCTAAGTCCATCACTGGGTGTCAATTACGAGCTGCTGGCCGATCGACTGTTTGTGCGCGGCCAGCTGAGCCGGGATTTTAATCCCCCCACCTTTAATGCTTTGTATTGGGGGCAGGGCGGTAATCCGGATTTGAAGGCCGAGTACAGCAGGGGCGCTGAGGCGGGGCTGACCATAAAACCGCATTTATGGCTGGGTTTTGAAAACATCAGACTTACCGCTTACTACAACGACATTGAAAACGGTATTCGTTGGCATCCCAATGCCGGCGGTGTTTTTACTCCGTCGAATATTTCGCAGATGCTGGGGCGCGGCGCCGAGGCCCAAACGGAGCATCGGTGGTACCTGCCTTATAGTACGCAGCTGCAGCTTAATCAATCCCTAAGCTTTAACCGTACCGAAATTACGGAGCGCCGCTCCGCCAATGATGCCGCCGTGGGCAGCCAAGTGCGTTATGTGCCCCAATGGAAATACAACGGCTCACTGACCCTCCGTAAAGGCATTGCCACTGCACTGCTGCAGTACCGATGGGTGAGTCGCCGTTATGTAACGGAGACTGAAGATATGAATAGTTCATTGGATCCCTATGGAGTAGTCGATGCCCGGCTGCAGCTGCAGAAACAGGTTGGAGATATAGCTTTAAAGGCTCGGGCTGGCATTAACAACATCCTGGGCGAGGATTATGAAATTATCCAGTGGTACGCCATGCCGCAGCGAAATTACACCTTTTCTTTAACCGCAACCTATCAATTCTAAATTGACCATAATGAAAAAAAGATATACCATACTTCTGCTCCTTTTAACATTGGTCGCTGCATCCTGTAGCAACAACACCGGGAGTCAGCCCGAGCCGCTTGAATCTGCCAGTGTTGTCATAACCAACGAAGGGAATTTTGGCGACAGTAACGGATCGCTGACCAGCTATGATCCTGAAAGCCGGGAATTCGTTACCCAAGCCTTTGAAGCCGTTAACGGGCATCCATTTGCCGGTATCATACAAGATTCAGATGTCCACGGCAACCGCATGTATCTGGCGGCTAATGTGGCTGACAAGATTGAAATCATTAACAAACGAACGCTGGAAGAGATTAAGACCTTTGAAATGTCGTCCGCTCCCATCTCGATTGAGGTTATCGATGATAAAACAGCTTATGTTGGATTGATCGATGGAACGGTTTCGATAATGGATCTTACAACCGGGGAGATAACGAAAACCCTGGAAGACTTTCAATCGCCGCGCGATATTGTGCAGGTAGGTGATAAAATTTATGTCTCCAATAATGGTTTTGGCTTTGCCAATACCATTACTGTGATTGATGCAGCCACCTTTGAGAAAACAGACACCATTACCGTTGGCGCAGCACCCAATGAAATGATTGTGGATGGCGAGAATCGTATCTGGTTGGTCTGTAATGGGAAAGCCTCTTTCGATGGAGCAACCGTAGATGAGCCCGGCAGTCTTTATATAATTGATGGGGAAACCGGGGCGATTGAAGCTTCTATTACGGAGGGAATCGCCGCGAATGGAGCGGCCATTACAAAACGACTGGCACTGGATGAGGAGAATGCAACGGGCTACCTCATCAATGATGGTGTTTCAGTTATTGATATGAACATGTACAAAATAACAGATAAGATCATTGATGCAGGCAACTTTAGCGCTATCGGCTACTTTGCGCTGCAAAACCATCTGTACCTGGGTGATAAAAGAGGGAAGAACGGCTACGGACAGACCGGTAAAGGTTTTGTCTATACGCTGGAAGGCGCCGTTGTGGACTCATTCCAAGCCGGCATTGCTCCGCGTGATGTTTACTTTGTTACTGAGTAGCAGATACTTTTTATATGAGAGACAGCTAAATCAGGTTGTTATAAAAGCTGATTTATTGAGCTGAAATATAATTCCGGACAGGGAAATCTGTCCGGAATTCTTTTTTAACACAGAATGAATAATTATGATTTATCTAATTACCGGCGGACAGCGTTCCGGGAAAAGCAGCTATGCGCAAGAGCTGGCCCTGTCGCTTACGGACGAGCCTGTTTATGTAGCTACGGCGCGCGTATGGGATGATGATTTCCAAGCCCGGGTAGAGCGTCATCAACACGACCGCGACGAACGGTGGACCACGATGGAAGTCGAAAAAGCATTGGGAGGCCTGGATCTTGACGGCAAGGTGGTTGTGATTGACTGCATCACGCTGTGGCTGACCAACTTTTTTATGGATACCGGCCAGAATGTGGATCGCTCTTTGGAGTTGGCCAAAGAAGAGCTGAAGCAGCTGTTCCGGCAGGATGGGACGCTGATATTGGTCACCAATGAAATAGGGATGGGCACGCACGCCCCGACCGAAAGCGGCCGCAAATTTGCCGACATGCAGGGCTGGATGAATCAGTTTATTGCAGAACAGGCTGATAAAGTAACGCTGATGGTTTCGGGGTTGCCTGTTAAGGTGAAGGAGTAATCTTGTATAACCAATATTTATATCTATTAAATAGGGCCCTGAGCGGAGTCGAAGGGACCGGCTTCATTCGCAATTATACGGGTTTCAGCTACGACCCATTCTCTATATGTTCTCAGTATTGGGTGATGCAAAGGCCACGAATAGTCAGTATTTAGCACGAGCGGGTACTCGCATTATTTAATGAATGACAAATTTATGCATAAGGAATTTAACATAACCACGGTTGTCGACGGACTAAAAGAGGCATTGCAGCAGAAAATCGACAATAAAACCAAGCCCGTCGGGGCTTTAGGCCGGCTCGAAACCATCGCTTTGCAAGTTGGGCTTATTCAGCAGCGGCTGGATCCCGTGCTGGAAAATCCGCTGTTAGCTGTTTTTGCCGGTGATCACGGAATAGCTAAAGAAGGTATTGTGAACGCCTACCCGCAGGAAGTGACGGCCCAAATGGTGCAGAATATGGTAGCCGGCGGCGCGGCGGTGAATGTCTTTTGCCGAACGCACGGCATCGCGACCAAAATTGTGGATGCCGGTGTGGGCTCCGAGCTTCCCGCTGATGATAACCTGATTGACCGGAAAATAGCGATGGGAACAGCTAACTACCTTGAGCAGTCGGCGATGTCGGTACAAGAATGTGAAAAGGCCATCCAAACGGGAGCCCAACTGGTTGATGAATGGCATAAAGAAGGAACTAATATCATTGGCTTTGGAGAAATGGGCATCGCCAATACCTCTTCGGCGGCAATTATCACCGGTTTGATTACCGGCCAATCCATCGAAGCCTGTACCGGCAAGGGAACGGGGCTGGATAAGAAAGGCGTGTCAAAGAAGGCCAGGGTATTAAAGCAAGCCATACAAACTCATGATATTGCTGATAATCCGATTTCCATCCTGCAGACCTTCGGAGGTTTTGAGATAGCGATGATCGTTGGCGGCATGCTGCAGGCCGCCGAGCATCGCATGGTGATTTTAGTGGACGGATTTATTGCTACCGCGGCTTTTCTACTGGCTTGTGAACTACATCCAGAGGCGCGGGGATACGGTATTTTCGCTCATCAGTCGGATGAGCAGGGGCACCACATTCAGCTGGAATATCTGCAAGCCGAACCGCTTTTGCAGCTGGGCATGCGCCTCGGCGAGGGGACAGGAGCCGCCATGGCTTATCCCATCGTGCGGTCGGCCGTAAATTTTTTAAATGAGATGGCTTCTTTTGAAGATGCCGGCGTATCGCAGGGAGGGAAAGAATGAGACGAGAGCTTCAAGTATTCCTGACCGCCGTCATGTTCTTTACCAAAATTCCATGCCCCAGGTGGGTGGACCATTCATCGGAGTTCCTCAATGAAAGCGCGCGTTACTTTTCGCTGGTGGGCGTTATCGTCGGCAGTATCGGGGCGGCGGTTTTCTGGGGTTTTAGCTTTCTATTTCCGCAGTCTGTTGCGGTGCTGCTGAGTATGCTGGCAACGATCTGGCTGACCGGCGCGTTCCACGAAGACGGTCTGGCCGATATGTTTGACGGCTTCGGCGGCGGGTGGACCAAAGAGCAGATCCTGAGCATCATGAAGGATTCGCGGGTGGGTACCTTCGGCGTAGCAGGACTGGTGGGCATCCTGGCCCTAAAGTTTATCAGCCTTAATGAGCTGCCGGCCGAGGCTGTCCCTTGGCTGCTTATCGCCGGGCATGCGTCCAGCCGCTTTCTGGCAAGCACGCTAATTTTGACCCACGACTACGTGCGCGGAGAGCCTTCCAAAGCCAAACCGGTGGCAAAAGAGATGTCTCCCGTTTCGGTGGTGGTTAGTGCTATTTTTGGCCTTTTGCCGCTGCTGCTGGTTCCGCGCTCGTGGATATGGCTGAGCCTCATCCCGATGACGGTCGTTCTTATTTATCTGGGTCATTTTTTCAAGAAGTGGATTGGGGGACATACCGGCGACTGCAGCGGAGCTACACAGCAACTCACTGAAGTCACCTTTTATCTTTCAGCCGTGGTGGTATGGAGCTTTATCTAATACGACATACTACGCCCGATGTGGCCAAGGGTATTTGTTATGGCCAAAAGAATATTGGACTGACTGAGGCATTTCTTGAGGAATTGAAACGGTTAGAAGCCAAACTCCCGGAAGAGCATAAAATGTTTCAGGTTTATAGTAGCCCATTAAAGCGCTGTTCTAAGTTGGCGACGAAGTTGTCCGAGCAAGGAATTATAACAGATGATCGACTGATGGAGCTTAACTTTGGCAGCTGGGAAGGGCAGAAGTGGGATGACATCAATGAGGAAGAGCTTAGTGAATGGATGCAGGATTTTGTGGAAGTTGAGTGTCCGGGTGGAGAATCCTATCGCCGGTTGTATGATCGGGTCACGGCTTGGTGGAAGGAGGTGATCAGATCCAAGCAGGAGAAGGTGTTAGTGGTAACTCATGCCGGCGTCATCCGCTGCTTGTTAAGTCATATTTTAGGCCTTCCGTTGGAAAATAGTTTCCGATTGCAAGTGGGCTACGGGAGTGTTTCCCAAATCGTTTACCAAAACAATCGCAACACCGTAGCTTTTATAAACCGATGAAAAAAGCACTGTTTAACTGGAGCGGCGGCAAAGATTCCTCACTGGCGCTGTATCGGGTCTTGCAGGATGAGCAGTACGAGATAACAGGGCTGCTTACCAATTTTAATGCGTCCAACCGCCGCGTGTCCATGCACGGCATCCATCAGCGTTTAATTGAAGAGCAGGCTCGTCAGATTGGGTTACGGCTGCATCCGCTAATGCTTCCGGAAAATATTGGGATGGAAGACTATGATAGCCTTATGCAGCAGACCTTGGAAAAACAAAAGAGCCTGGGGATTCAGATCTGTATGTTTGGGGATATTTTATTGGAGGATTTAAAAACCTATCGTGAGCAGCAATTGCAAAAGGCTCAGCTGGAAGCGGTATTTCCATTATGGCAACAATCTACGAAGCGGCTGTCTCGCCAGTTCATAAATTTGGGTTTTAAAGCGATCGTGGTCTCGGTGAATGGAAGCAAACTGGGGCGAGCGTTTGCGGGACGAGAATATGACGCAAAGTTTTTGGCCGACCTGCCGGAGGAAGTAGATCCGTGCGGGGAGAACGGCGAGTTTCACACTTTTGTGTATGACGGACCCATATTTGATGCGCCGGTATCTTTTAAGAAAGGAGAGATCGTGGCCAAAGGCTATACGTCCCCAGAGGGAGATAAGACGCATAACTTCACTGATGAAAGGCTCTCAAAGCAAGAGGTGTATTATTATCAGGATATAATAGTTCCTAAACCAGTACATTGATCCTGTGGTTGCTTTAATAATTTATGCCCATATCCCATTGGATTCGGAGGCATCTTAATAGTGCTTTAATTTTCTAAAAAGGGGAGTGATAAGCTCAGTACGCTTAAGTGTGGGTTCTCAGGGCACTTTATAGATTGCTACAGGCCCTAATTACAAGCTGTCAATTTTCTTTTGAATCAGATGTCTTTGGGGCTCTGTTTTGGCAAGTGAAAAGGCTCGTTGAAAATGTTGTTTGGCCTTATTTTTATCAACTTCGGTATAAAGTTCGCCAAGTAAAGAAAAATAAAAATGGTTGTCGCCCAGCTGCAGTTTTTGGGCCTCGGCAATGGCCTCTCGTATTCCACGTGCTTTTGACAGGGCATACGTACGATTGAGGGCGGCAACGGGAGAATATTCCATTTGCAACAGGCGGTTGTAGAGCTGCAGGATATTTTCCCATTTTTCTTTCGTATCTGCTTTACGGGTATGCCACCAAGCGATGGCCGCTTCCAAGTGATAGGTTGAAACGGTATCCACGTTTGCTGCACAATCGAGAAAATATTCTCCTTTCCGTATCAAGTCGGCATTCCAAAGAGTTGGGTCCTGGTCTTCATATAAAATCAGCTCCCCGTTGTTGTCCATTCGTGCTTCAAACCGTGAGGCGTGAAAACACATCAGCGAAAGCAGCGCGTTTACCCGGGGACGGTTCGTTAGTTTATTTTCCACAAGCATATTACACAGCCGCATCGCTTCAAGACAGAGGTCTTTACGCAAGGTCGTGTCTTGACTGACGGAATGGTATCCTTCATTAAATAACAGGTAAATGGTAAGTAATACCGTTTCCAATCGCTCATCAATTTCCGATGCGTTCGGGAGGATAATGTCAACCTGTTCTTCCCGAAGCGTTTTTTTAGCCCGGTACAATCGTTTCTTGATGGTTCCTTTCCTGGCCAAGAAGGCATCAGCGATTTCCTGGATACCGAAACCACAGAGAATGCGAAGAGAGAGCCCGATTTGTGCTTTCGTTGGAATGGCGGGATGACAAATAGCAAACATCATCTGTAGCTGGCTGTCGTTGATATTTTGCGGAGAAAAGTCAATCTTAGCTTTACTAAAATTCTGGTTAGTGTAACGTAATTCAGGAGCAATATTATCTTGGAAATTGGACTTCCGCTTTAAATAGTTTATGGTCTTATTCTTCGCCACGGTGTATAGCCACGCTGTCGGATTGTTCGGGGTTCCCTTTGTTCCCCACACCTCGGCAGCTGTTAAAAAGGTTTCACCGGCAATATCTTCTGCAATTTCTATCTGCTGTAACCCAAAGTGTTTACAGAGCACAGAAATAATCTTTCGGTATTCTGTCCGGAACAGGTTTGGTATCAGCTTGTTATCTTCCATATATAAATACACCCCTTACCGAGAGTTCCGGAAAGGGATGTTAGATTATTAAGGTATTATCCATTCATGATCTGTCGTACTTCAACAGATCCTCCGGCCTCAAATATCGGGCAATCTTTTATCAGTTCTGTTGCTTCCTTAAGATCAGCTGCCTTTATCACGGTATATCCTGAAACGGCCTCTTTCAATTCAACATACGGCCCGTCGGTGACAACATCATCCGGTTTCCTGATTTTACCTACCGGCACTAACCGCTCCCCGGCATCGGATAATTTATCCTGGGCTGCAAGGCTACCGAGCCAGTCTTGCCGATTTTTGGCCATGGCTTGTAATTTTTCGGGGGAATCTGTGGGCATCGTATCGTAGTCAATTCTGAATATTAATAAGAACTCTTTCATAGTAGTTTTTTTATTTGTTATCGTTCGAATGAATGAACTTCATTCTTGTAACAAATGAGATTGATGAACGTGGACACCTTTTTTAGAATAATTCGGAGATCAGGTTTTGGGCTTAAGCCACATAAACACCTTATTTGCCCATAAGAATAGTGCCTGCGCGTCGGGTTAGTGACAAAAGGAAAGGTTAACCAATAAATGGGATGTCGACAAGAGAAAGTTAAGGGCAATATTCCAAAGTGCCGTAGGTACGAAATATGCTAACGTACCAAGTTAAAAAATATATCTCTTGTCATAATCGATATCTGAATAATCAAGCAGTTCAATATATTCCTCCATAAACGTTTTTTAGCTATGGTGTTCTTCTTGATTCTCTATGTAGTTGATGACGCGCGGCAGCTGTGATTTTGAATAAGAGAACGCTCCATAACCCGCCTGCCAGGAAAAACGGTTTTTGGTAAGTTCATTTTGATTAATCCATCGTGAGGTATCCTGTTTTATTTGTTTCATCAAATCTGATAATGATTGGCTGGGCCGCATCCCAAAAAGTAGATGGATATGATCAAACATTCCATTAGTCTGTAGTAATTTGTGATTTCGGTTTTGTACAATCCCCGAGATGTATTTGTACAGATCTTGGTTCCATGTATTGGGAATAAGGGATTGCCTGTTCTTAACGGCAAAAACAGCTTGGATGTGAATTTGGGTGTAGGCATTAGCCATGGTTGAAATCTTGATATTCCGTACCTGACGGCACGGGTTGGTTGTCGGTCATTTTTTACTACCGATATTCCGTCCCTAACGGGACTTGGTTGGAAGAAAATGCAATATTAAAAACATCCGGCGAAGCATAAGACAAGAATATTGAATAGATGAAAGGCATATTTCGGGAGCAGGTGTAGCGACTATGAGCAAGAATAATTATCCCATTTATTATTAGAGACTTTTGAAATACCACCATAAATCCCCTCTTGAGAGGGGCGTAGGGGTGTGTAATCTAATAAAATAAAGGTATTTCAAAGGTTTCTATTATCTGGATTTGAAAAGCAAATGATGGGCTATGGTATCGGTCCGAGCGAGACGCTCGAACCTGCATAGATAAAGTCCCGTAGGGACAAGATATCGGTAGCTATATTATAGCATATGTTTGTAGTCCCGGTAGGGACGAAAGCTGGATAGCTGAGGAAAAAGATTGAATAAAAATTATGTGCCGTCAGGTACATAATATATCCTTTAAAATTGGGGAGAATAACAGATATTCAGATAGCAAAAAAGTCAGGAAGAAAAGTTATCCACACCGAGATTATATAGGATCTGTAAGTTTTCTGCATTTCATTGGCAAACGATAAATAAATTGTGGATAACTACCCGGTTTTGTGGAAAAGTAGTTGATTTATTTCTTGCTCTCCATCGGTTGTCCTTTATATTTTAGAAGAGCGGAGAGCAAAGAATTTAGAGTTCCGCCAGTTACCCCATCATTATAAAATAATAGTCAAGGAATCGGAGATAATATATGAAATTTACACGCTTTTATACGCAGGAAGAGTGGGATAGCCCATTCGGAAATATGAAGTTTGAGCCGCGTAAATCGGAGATTAAAAATCCGGACGGATCGCTGGTCTTCTCAATGGATGATGTGATCGTACCTAAGTCATGGTCACAGGTCTCCACGGATGTCATTGCTCAAAAATACTTTCGTAAAGCCGGTGTTCCTCAAAAGACCAGGAAAATAAAAGAAAAAGGCGTGCCCGAATGGCTGCAGCGTTCAGAAGCAGATGAAAAAGCGATGAAGGATATTGCCGAAGAGAATCGCTACGGCAGCGAAACCGACAGCCATCAGGTGTTTCACCGGCTGGCCGGCTGCTGGACCTACTGGGGCTGGAAACATGATTATTTCGATTCTGAAAAGGACGCTAAGGTATTTTATGAAGAACTCTGCTATATGCTGGCCAACCAGATGGCCGCACCCAACAGTCCGCAATGGTTTAACACCGGACTGCATTGGGCTTACGGTATCAACGGCCCATCGCAGGGACACTATTATGGTGATGGAGAAACCGGGGAACTGACCAAATCTGAGGATGCTTACAGCCATCCGCAGCCCCATGCCTGCTTCATCCAAAGCGTTGATGATAATCTGGTGAATGAAGGCGGCATTATGGACCTGTGGGTGCGTGAAGCACGGCTGTTTAAGTATGGCTCGGGGACGGGCAGTAATTTCTCTAAAATTCGCGGCGAAGGCGAACCACTCAGCGGGGGCGGCCGTTCCTCGGGATTGATGAGCTTCCTTAAGATTGGTGATAAGGCCGCCGGGGCCATTAAGTCGGGAGGGACGACCCGGCGTGCGGCCAAAATGGTGACGCTGGATCTGGATCATCCTGATATTGAAGAATATGTGAACTGGAAGGTGCGTGAAGAGCGCAAAGTGGCTTCCATTGTGACGGGATCTAAGGTGTTGGAGAAGCATCTCAAAAAGATTATTAAGCTGTGCAATACGCCGGTAGAGATTGACGGGCGCACCTTCAACGGGGCCGTCAGTCGTGATCCGCTGAAAAACGAAGAGCTGGGCGTTGCTATCAAGCGGGCCAAACAAGATCAGGTGCCGTTGAATTATATCGAGCGCGTCGTGCAGCTGGCGGCCCAGGGCTTCACCGATCTGGAGTTTGAAACCTATGATACTGATTGGGATTCGGAGGCTTATCGCACGGTGAGCGGACAGAATTCTAATAACTCTGTCCGTATTCCCAACAAATTTATGAAGGCCGTCAAAAATGACGATATGTGGGATCTGTACTGGCGGACCGAAAAGCGTGAGGCTGCTGAAGAAGGCCGTGACCC
>DATGUX010000061.1:0-2496 GCA_035300985.1 Fodinibius sp. | reverse complement strand
ATGAATGTGTATTCGTTGTATCAGCTTCATGAAAGTACCATCAAAGCAGATCGACAACCCAAAAAGCTACAGGTAGCAGAATTCACCGATAAAATACGCTACCGTTTTTTCAAGCCTTTTTGGGGCATCAGTGCTACCAATATGGATCGGTTAAAGGCCCAATTCGCCCGGAATAACCAGTTCACCAACGAGGTAAGCAAACGGGTGCATCAGGCTGCTATCGACTCGCTGTACAGCAGCATCTATTTTGTCACGCCCGATACCAATCCCTGCCGGCAGCACCAGCCCATCCTCCGGTACAGCGCTGATAAGAAAAAATTCATTTACAGCAACCGTTATCCCGAAAGCCTTTGCAGCGGTATGGGTAAGGCTCGCACACGCATGCAGGCACTTATCAAAGATGTCAAGTACAATAATAAAATCTTTTTCGATTCCGATAAAAGTGCCACCATCGTTTTTGTCGACCCTACTGATCGTTCTATTTTCGGATATCTGGTCATGCCTCTGAATCGGCAGTATCTTACGGAACATTACCTTCCTCAAAAGCTGCAAGCATACTTTGGCGAAAGCCAACAATCGGGCATGCATATCTGGCTGCGAGACTGGACGACGAATACCGTCATTGCCAGCAGCCATCCCCAAACGCCCTATAATCGCAACCAGATACAATTCAAACAATCCTTTCCCAATTTTTTTGACAACTGGAAGCTGGAAGTCACCTTTACTAACACAGCCACCATCAAGGCATCGAATGCCTCACTGACTAAAAACTTATTTATGCTGGGCGGAGCTTTTCTTATTCTGGTAGGGGCTCTTGTCTTTATGTTTACCTCAGCCCAAAAGGAGCGTGCACTGGCAGAACGGCAGGCGGGCTTCCTGGCTAACGTTACCCATGAGCTTAAAACACCGCTGTCGGTTATGCAGGCTGCAGGCGAGAACCTGGCTGACGGAAGGGTATTTGATCAACAGCGCATTAAAAATTACGGCTCCCACATATATGATGAAGCGATACGGCTTCGTACTATGATTGAAAAGCTACTGGATGTTGCCAAAGCTGACGCCGGACAATCACTTATCGATCCCCATCCTTTTGATGTCACTGAAGCCCTTAACACCTTCATAACTAAGCACCGTGGCTATATTGAAACTAAAGGTTTCCATCTGGAAACCGCCGTCGCTGATGAGAGCCTTATAGCCAATATTGATGCCGACAGTCTTCAAACGATCTTAAGCAATCTTGTTGAAAATGCTATAAAGTATAGCCATAAAGAAAAGTATATTGGCATCTTCCTGGATACCAGAGATCAGCATATCCGCCTCAGGATTGAAGATCACGGTGTGGGCATGTCCCGGGAGGTACAGTCCAACATTTTTGACAAGTTCTACAGAGCCGAAGAAACCCTGACTGCCAAAACTAAAGGTCATGGACTTGGGCTCTCGATTGTCAAAAATCTGGTTGAGCTGAACAGTGGAATGGTCAGCGTACAAAGCACCGTCGGCGAAGGTTCTATATTTGAAATCACTTTCCCGATAATGGCCGATGCACAGCCCGAAGAGTCTCACCAAGAGCTTCAATACTCATCTAATCAAGTTCAATCCGTTTCGTTAACACAGTAACACAACTATTATGGCAAGCCAATCCAAAAAAATTATTATCGTTGAAGACGAGCCAAGTCTTGTATTTACCCTTGAGGATACTCTTGAAAGCGAAGGCTATGAAGTTTTTATCACCGAGGAAGGTGAGAAGGCTGTACAAATCGTTGAGCAGGAAGAGCCTGATCTTATGATCCTGGATCTGATGCTTCCGGGCATGAGCGGCTTTGATGTCTGCAAAAAAATCAGAACAAAAGACTTCACCCTTCCCATCATCATACTTACGGCCCGTGATCAGGAAATTGACAAAGTGACCGGCCTGAATATCGGAGCCGATGATTATATGACCAAGCCCTTTGGCGTTAAAGAGCTTCTGGCGCGTATTAAGGCCCTGCTGCGTCGCTCCAATCAGTACGACCAAAAGAAACCGCTGACGGAAATTAAGCTGGGCGATATTTCAATTGATCTGCAAAATGCGCGTGCAGAACATCCACAAAACGGCGCCGTGGATCTGACCACGCGTGAAGTTGAACTGATTCGCTACCTGAGTTCCCGCAAGAATGAGCCGGTTTCACGGGACGAACTGCTGGAGAATGTATGGCGCTATGAATTTAGCACCAATACCCGCACAGTGGATGTGCATATCTCGAAACTCCGCTCAAAGATTGAGAAATATCCCGACAATCCCAATCATCTGGTGACCCTTCACGGCGTAGGTTATATGCTGAAAATGAACTGATGCAGGCAAATAAAAGAAGTTTGCTGCAAATACCCGCTGCCGCTCAACTTTCTCAATCGAATCAATCCACCTGCTCCTTAAAATCGCGGACAAATGGAATAAAATTCTCAATCTGGTTCTCCAGAAGTTCCTGTTGAAAATCATCCTTAATGCCCGTCTTTTCA
>DATGUX010000060.1:0-6630 GCA_035300985.1 Fodinibius sp. | reverse complement strand
TTCCCCGGTTTGCCGGACGGAGGGCGTCCAGGTGATTGTTCCGGTGGACTCATCAATAGCGGCCCCTTTAGGAAGGTTAACCCCAATAAAGCGGATAAGATTTTTATCAATGCCGTCGGGATCAACGGCATTAATAGGCAGCGTAAAAGCTTCTCCGACGGGAATGGTGACCGGCCGAACGGGGGTGAAGCGCGGCGGCGCGTTAAATGAACGCACGTGGATATTAAAGCTGGTGCTGGAAGTCTGTCCGCCGGCCGTGGAGGCGATAATTTTGACCCGATGGGTGCCAATATCACTTGACGCCGGTTCCCAGTAGAAACTTTGTCCCCTTATGACGGCCTCCTGGATATTCGGAGACTGGTAGGTGAAATGGATATCCTCGACCGGCAGATTGCTTTCAAAAGAGATAGGAAAGAGCAGGGCTTCGGAGTAGGGAACGGTATAATCCTGGATAGTCTCCAGCTTAAGAGAAGCATTGGCTTGCTGTGGTGCAGAAGAGGCCGCTTGTTCATCTTGCGCGGCTGTTTCTGCACGGACTTTAGTAATTTGATTATATTCGCTAATCCAAAGCTGGTTTTTTGAAACGGCAAAATAATTACCGGCATTGGAATCCTCTTTCCAAAGTTTAGGCTTCCGATTTTTAAAGGAGGTCCATATCCGTCCGGATGTGCCGCGAATAACCAGCCGATCTCTCCATGCTGCAATTTTAGTGATTTCCTCGCCAATACTGCCCAGTTTTGAAAGCTTACCGGAACCCTCTATTTCATATATATTGCCCTGCGGGTCGGTACCGAAGAGGTTGCTTCCGGTCAAAAATAAGTCTGTTATATTTTTTTGAAGCTGGGCCGGCTGTAAAAGCTCAAGCTGCTCTCCGTCGTAATCAAAGCGCAGAAGCTCATTGTCTGCAGTGAGAACAAACAGTCTGTCATCAATGCTCTCGAGGCTGATGATATTACGATTTTCCAGTTCCGGATGGATATCAGTAATGGCTTCGGTTGTGCTCGAAGAAGATTCCAGCGGCATTTTGGCAAGCCCTCCGTTGCCCAGCGCTATAAAAAGATCACGGCCTATTCGCTGTGCATCCATCGGAACGGCCGGAAGCTGCGTGGAGGCATACACACCGATAACCGAGGTAGGTTCTAAAACGGTAAGTCTCTTATCACTTCCGAAGAGATAAGCAAAGCGGATATCCGCCACAACTTTGCTGCCTCGGCGCTGCATGCCGGTGGAAGAATACAGCCACTCCAGTGAGTCGGGCCGGGCACGAAATACGGCCATACCTTCGGAATCAGAAAGCACATAAAAGTGCGCCGGCGAGCTGGCTATCGTTACCACATGGGGCACATTCATCACAAATGAATAATCATTCGTAAGTGCCGGCTGACTTTTAGCGGTCTGAAAAAACGATACCAATATAAAAAGGGCGGTGCAAAGCTTCTTCATAAATATTATAACCAGTGGTGTCTTTGATACCAGTGAATTGTTCGTGAAATGCCTTCCTCGAGGGTATATTCGGGTTTATAGTTGAGTTCCCGACAGGCTTTTTCGGTAGAGCAGGTCCATTCAAGGATCATCTCTTTGGCCTTTTCATTATTGAAAACGGGATAGACACCAAAAAATGATGCGGCTTTTTCAAAAGATGCGGCTATTTTTTGAACCCACCCGGGTTTTATATAGATAGGTAGGGCCTTTTTACCAAATACCTTGGTCGCTGTCCCGCATATTTTGTCCCATGTGTGGGGTGTCCCGTCGGAAATAAAATAGGTACGAATACCCGGATCGGTTTGATTAGCCGCTTTAAGGATAGCCTGGACGACGTCTCCTACATAGATCATGGAAATCTTTGGAGTTTTACCGTCACCGATGATGGGACAAATGCGTTTGTCCACGATCTTGAAAAAAGAGTAGATCTGATCTTCGCGTGGTCCATAAACAGCAGGCGGGCGCAGAACAGTTATGGATGATTGCTCATCTGCTATTGCGGCAATGCGCTGCTCCATCTGCAATTTTGAGCGCCCGTACATGCTCACCGGCTCCATAGTATTCTGCTCAACTTTGGGATGTCCATTACTGGGGCCGGCCGCCGCCAGTGACGAAAGTACGACTATCTTAGGATTCCCTTCTTTTTGAGCGACACGCAGTAAATTTTCCGTGGCCTCTACATTGGCGTGCTCCAGCTCGCGGTAGGTAGGAGCCATGACGCGCCCGGCAATATGGAAAATGATATCTGCTCCGCGGATGCCCTCTCTAAGTGCAACGAGATCATCCAGATCACCTTTTATAGGCTTTATTTTTTTACCTTTAAGCCATTTTCTGTTATTACGGATCAGGCATCGGACCTCATTAAAACGATTATCATCCAACAAGGCATCAACGAGGTGGCTTCCAATAAAACCTGTGCCGCCGGTTACGAAGGCTTTCATCAAATTTTGTATATTTGGTGACTTAGTTAACTGTGTTAACCCACAAGCGTGTAGTGCGGGCATGGAGCAAAGATACAAATCTCAATGATGCATTGGAAAATTTATGATTGACCCTCGAGTAGCAATTTTTACCGGTAATTATAATCACATTCGGGATGGAGTGTCGCTTACACTGAACCGTCTGGTGGCCTATTTGGAATCGCAAGACGTGGCCGTTATTATTTTTGGTCCTACTATCGATGAACCTGAGATTGATCATGAGGGAGAATTTGTTCCCGTACCTTCAATGCCTGCACCAAGCCGGCCGGAATATCGCATTACGGTAGGCTTTCCGGAGGCGGCCCGGAACAGGCTTCGGGAGTTTGAACCCACGCTCATCCACTTGGCTACGCCCGATGTGCTGGGCTTCCGGGCTATGCGCTGGGCGCAGGCCAACAATATCCAGATTGTGGCTTCCTATCATACCCACTTTACCAGTTATCTAAAGTATTATAACCTGGGAATGTTGAAGATGTTGGGCTGGAAGTATTTAGCATGGTTCTACAGTCAGTGTAAACACGTGTATGTGCCCTCGCCCTCGATGGCAAACGAACTGAATGAAGAAGGTATTGACGAAGGGATCCGCATTTGGGCCCGCGGAGTTAATACCGAGGAGTTTAATCCCAGGCATCGCGACCAGGAGTGGCGGCGTTCGGTGGGATTTGAAGACTCCGACAAGGTTGTGAGTTTTGTATCACGGCTGGTGTGGGAAAAAAATTTGCAGACTTATGTGGATACAATTAACCGGCTGAAGCAGGATGATACCCGCATAAAAGCGATGGTTGTGGGCGATGGACCGGCTAAAAAGGAGCTGGAGCATATGCTACCGGATGCTCATTTTACCGGTTTTGTAACCGGCAGCGAATTAAGCCGCGCCTATGCAAGCAGCGATATATTTTTGTTTCCCTCCGAGACCGAAACATTTGGAAATGTAACTTTGGAAGCGATGTCCAGCGGCTTGCCTTGCGTAGTAGCCGATGCTACCGGCAGCCGATCGCTGGTAGAGTCGGGCGTAAACGGATACCTCGCTGCACCGCGGGATACCGAAGCCTTTGCAAACTGCGTGTCAAAAATCGTTAATGATGAGAAACTCTGGGACGAAATGAGCAAAGCAGCCCGGCAAAAGGCACTGGCTTATTCCTGGGAAAATGTGAATGGCAAGCTGCTTGAAAATTACCGGGAAGCCCTAAGCGAGCCACGACCGCAACTTAAGTTTTAGGAGCTATTTTTTTGCGCATATTATACCTATCCCATACCCATCCCCGCGAAGGTGAAATTCTTGATAACGTTGGCGGCATGCAGCGGGTTAGCCAACAGCTGATTCGCGAGCTGGATGAGAAAAAGTCGGTCACGGTTATCAAAGAGACGATTAATGCGGCCGGCAAGGGACAGGTGGCGGCCCAGACCGCCTTTTTCCTTTTCCGGCAGCTTATGGAGCTTCCGTATAAAGCGCGAGAAACACGGGCCGATGTGATTTTATTCTCATCGATGGTGACGGCAAGCCTGGCCTGGGCTCTTCAAAAGCGTATTGATATTCCCATGGTGACGATTAACCACGGCCGTGACGTAACGCTGCCGGTGGATATTTATCAGTGGTTTGTGCCCAAAGTTTTTGATGCGCTGGATGGCGTCATCTCGGTATCCAGGGCCACCCGTGATGAATGCATCAAGCGGGGAATGACGCCGGAGAAGGGCGTAGCGCTGCCTAATGGTTTAGATCTGAAGCGGCTGGGCAACTACCCCCATAAGCAGGAATCGCGCAACCGGCTTCAGAAGAACTTCCGTATTCCGCTTGATCAGAAGTTTATGCTGCTCACCGTAGGTCGGATGGTCGAGCGCAAGGGCCATGAATGGTTTGTGCGCGAAGTGATGCCAAGGCTGGACGATCGCGTAGTTTATGTTACCGTGGGCGATGGTCCGCAGTTTGATGATATAGAACAGGCCGCCGAAGAGTCTTCTTACAGCAAGCGCATTTTTTTGCTGGGCCGCCAACCCGATGAAGTGCTAAAGCAAGCCTATGCCGCAGCCGACCTGTTTGTGATGCCCAACATCCCGGTAGATGGTGATATGGAAGGCTTTGGTATTGTACTGCTTGAAGCCAATATGGCTCAGACACCGGCCGTAGCGGCCGATTTGGAAGGCATCCGGGATGTCATTGCCCAGGGGAAAAACGGATATCGCGTGCCAACACGTGATGCCGGACAGTTTGCTGCTACAATTACGGAACTGCTGGACAGCCGGCTCCATGAGTTTTCAGAATTATCGCGTAAATACGTAAAAGAACAATTTAATTGGAACTTTGTTGCGGGAGAATACGTCAAATACCTTCAATCCGTCATCAAACAATATGCTTAAAAAACATTATCTTGTTCATTATTTGATTGATGTTTAATATGGAAGTATATTTGCATCGATAGGCACTCATATAAAAGTCGAAAGAAGGAACGAATGGCCAACTCCAAAACCGACGTCAAAACAAACGATATCTTTTCCAAAGCTTATGATTTTACTAAGGCTGAGGAGATCAAGGCTGAGGGATTGTATCCTTATTTTAAGCCTCTGCAGGCTACTGATGGGACGACGGTTCATATCGACGGCCGAGAAGTTGTTATGGCCGGCTCCAACAACTATCTTGGGCTAACGAATGATCCGCGCGTGATTAAAGCAGCCCGTGATGTGATAAAGGTATATGGAACAGGATGCACAGGTTCGCGCTATTTAAATGGTACGCTTGATCTGCACCTTGAGCTCGAAGAGAAGCTGGCAGACTTTATGCGCAAGGATTCTTGTGTGCTTTTCAGCACCGGATACCAAACCAATGAAGGTTCGATACAAACCATTGCCGGTCGTAATGATGTGATCTTTTCTGATAAAGATAACCACGCCTGTATCGTTACCGGTACGCTGGTTTCCAACGCTCAGACAATGCGCTATCAGCATGATGATATGGAACAGCTCGAGAAAGTTATGGGCCGTGCGGATAGGGAAGCCGGTAAAATTATTGTCACCGACGGCGTATTTTCCATGTCAGGAACCATAGCCAAGGTGCCTGATCTTGTTCGCCTAAAGAAGAAATTCGGTGCACGTCTATATTTGGATGATGCCCACGCTATCGGCGTTATTGGGGAAGACGGCCGCGGTTCAGCCTCTACTTTTGGCTTGATGGATGAAGTTGATCTGATCAGCGGGACTTTTTCAAAATCCTTCGCTTCGCTGGGAGGCTTTTTAGTGGGCGATGAGGAAGTGATCGAATATATTCGTCATAACTCACCGGCCCATATTTTTAGCGCTTCCATGCCGCCGGCCAATGTTGCTACCGTGCTTAAAGCACTTGAGATTTTACAGGATGAAACCTGGCGATTAGAACGCCTGCGCGAAATATCTGATTATATGCGCTCTTCGCTCCGCGATATGGGCTTTAACGTTTGGAGCAGCCAGACCCCCATTATCCCGGTGGTTATTGGCGAGATGAAGGAATGTTTCAAATTTTGGAAGGGCCTGTTTGAAGCCGGTGTTTATGTAAATGCGGTAGTACCTCCCGGGGTGCCGCAGGGGCAGTCGCTTGTTCGGACCAGTTATATGGCCACACACACCGACGATCACCTGGATCGCCTGCTGGAAGCCTTTCGCAAAGTGGGCATCGAGCAAGGCATTATCGATCACAACGGACACTCATTGCTGGATATAGATTAATCCGTGGAGTCTGCTGAGCGCATACATAAAATAAGCCTTGTCTCTACCAAAGAGGGACGTAAGCGGTTTTTGGAGTTTCCCTATCAACACTATGCCGGCGATAGCCATTGGATAGCTCCGCTCAAAATGGAGCAGAAGAAGCTCATAGATGAGCAGAAAAACCCATTCTATCAGGATGGGGAAATTGCCATGTTTCTGGTTGAGCAGGATGATGAGGTTTGCGGACGCATAGCGGCTATTCGTGATCTCCGTTATAATAAGCATCACGATAATAATACCGGTTTTTTCGGCTTTTTCGAGTGCATTAACAACCAGTCGGTAGCCAATCTGCTGCTAAAAGTAGCCTCTGACTGGCTGCGCGAGCGTGGACATACCGATATTTTAGGTCCCGCCAATCCCAGTTTGATGGATGAGATTGGCATTTTAGTGGATGGCTTTGAGTATGACCCGAGCATCATGATGCCTTACCACAAGC
>DATGUX010000059.1:0-3660 GCA_035300985.1 Fodinibius sp. | reverse complement strand
TCGGGAGGTTCGAGATGATTTGGGTAACTGGAATAATATCGAAGACCTTTCCCAAAAATATAATATTATGGCAGATCTGGTGATCAATCATACTTCGCGTTTTAGCGACTGGTTTGAAAATTACCGGATGGGAAAAGAGCCGGGCAAAGATTATTTTATTGAAGTAAATCCTTCATCAGATCTTTCCACCGTAACCCGGCCGCGCAATAGTCCGCTGCTGACAACGGTAGAAACAGATCGGGGACTTCGGTATGTCTGGACCACTTTTAGTGAAGATCAGGTTGATCTTGATTTCAGTAATCCTGATGTACTCCATGAATTCGTTAACATTTTTCTGTTCTATCTGTCCAAAGGCATCAGTCTTATTCGCCTGGATGCGGTGGCTTATCTTTGGAAAGAGATCGGTACAAATTCCATTCATCTGAAAGAAACACATCAGATTATAAAACTATTTCGTGATTTGATGGATCACATTGCCCCTAATGCAGCCTTAATCACAGAAACCAATGTACCCTTTGACGAGAATATAAACTATTTTGGAGAGGGTGACGAAGCCCATATGATTTACCAATTCAGTCTCCCGCCACTGCTTCTTCACGCTATTTTGAAGGAGAAGGGGCAATATATTACCCAATGGGCCAAGGAACTTCCCGAACCACCTGAAGGATGCACCTATTTTAATTTTACTGCTTCTCATGACGGCATCGGGGTCCGTCCGCTGGAAGGACTGGTACCGGATGAAGAGTTTGACTATTTGGTTCAGAGTACGCAGGAGCGGGGCGGTTTTGTTTCCTACAAAGAAAATAGGGATAAGTCCCAAAGTCCATACGAGCTGAATATCACTTTTTATGATGCTTTTGCGGAACCGGGCAAAGAGAATACGCAGCTACAAGTAAAGCGATATTTGTGTTCCCAGATTATCATGCTGAGCCTGCAGGGGGTCCCCGGTATTTACTTTCATAATCTTACAGCAACTAAAAATCATCTGAAGGGCGTTGCTAATACTGGGGAAAAGCGCGCCATTAACCGCAAACAGTGGCAGTTGCAAGAGTTAGAGAAGCATCTTGCCGACTCGCATGATATAACGCATTATGTGCTGAAGAGATATAAGCAGGTTTTGCAGATCCGGAAAAAGCATCCCGCATTCAGTCCCCAATCCCCACAGGAAGTGCTGGATTTTGGGCACTCCTTTTTTGCCTTCCGTCGCTCTTCCGGGAAAGAGACGATTCTTTGCATCAGTAATATTACTCACACACATCAGATCATTGAAAACGATCAGTTGTCACCGCTTACAGGTGAGGCCGAGTGGTTTGAGGAGCTGTTGGCAAACGAAAAACGGATCATTGATCCTAAACTTAAACTCAAGCCTTTTGAAACGGTTTGGCTGGTACTCCAATAGCTGTTTACCCAGCCTTTGAGTATCGGGGGAAGAAGATACTACTGTCAGGAATAGAACTGCTGCTTGCTCTTAGTGTCTTGGCCGATCGTTTTTCATATCAAAAGTGTCACTGCTCTGGCGGAGCTCCACACTCGGGCCAAGCCTGTAAGAAATGTAGCCTAAGCCAAATACTCCTCGATTTGCCGGAGGTCATCAATAATTAGGTCGGGCCGGTAATCGTCATTGCAAAGCTCCCCGGTTTGGTGGCGCAGGGATCGCCGGTCGCCGACATACAGGGCGGTGCGCATGCCCAGCGTTTTGGCCGGCTGGACGTCTTTGCGAATATCGTTGCCAACGTAGAGTATTTCTTCCGGCTGCAATCCTTCTTTTTTTGCAGCACGGCTAAATTCCCGATAAAACGGCAGGGAGGGTTTTTTCCGGCCCGTTTTGAACGACCAGATCAACAGCATGGGATTGAAGCCAAATTTCTCAGGCGTCGCGCCTAAAAAGGCCTCAAAGGCAAGGGGGGTATAAAATTGAGCATTTGAAATGATGCCCAGCTGCAGACCATGATCCAGCAGTGAATGGAGCGTTGCCTCTAAGTGGGGCACCGGCCAGATAGCATTGATACGGAACTCAAACTCAATGCCAAAGCGTCGGGCCACGGCTTCGGTAACAGGGCCCGCAATTTGTTTTTCCTCGCCCAGTTTCTGCAACACTTCAAGCCAAAGCTTGCGTACATCCGGTTCGGGATAGTTGATGCCTTCTTTTTTAGCTGCTGCGATATGGGCATCAATGGATTCTTCGAATAGCGTTTGTCCGCGGGGACCCGCCGTTTCTTTCAACATGTTGAGGCCCGCGTTTTTAAGAGAGTCGGCAAAGTATTCGGCGCTCTCGGGCTGTTCTTCGTCGATGCCGATATCACCCACCGCAGAAATAAACATCGTGCCGTAAAAGTCGAAAGCTACGCATCGAATGCCCGCCAGCCGTTGCAGCTTCTGGGGATGTTCCGTGGCCCTGGGGGAGAGGGGCCGGGTCAGCTCTCGGATGCGTTCTAACAGCAGTGATCTATTCATGCAGGTCCAGCGTACGGTTAAATTTCTCGCGATAAGTCTCAATTTCGATCATGGGCGGGCGTTCTTCCTCTTTAATCTCAAATTCGGCTTGTGTATATTCATTATCCTCGGCCTGGGCCTGACGCAGGATCGTCTGAAAATCATCCATCTTATTGAACATGCCCAGATGCTGGGCTCGCTTGATAAAGGTTTGCAGGATACCAAAGGCCATTTTCCCCAATTCCCGGGTTGGTTGGTTTTCATGCACGCGCTGATCAAGATCGGTTTGGGCAAAGGCCTCCAGGCCGTATTTCGTATAGACATCGATCAGGTGGGAGGTTTCTACGCCGTAGCCAATCGGAAAGTTTATCTGCTCCAGTACTTCTCGGCGTACGGCATATTCGCCGGAGAGTGGCTGGATGATGCCGGTTAGTTCAGGAAAGTAGAGCGAGAAGAGCGGGCGAATAAGAATCTCCGTCACCCGTCCGCCCCCGGAGGACCGGACCTTCCCCGAAACGGCTAACGGACGATCATAAAAGGCTTTCACATATTTTACTTCTTCCCGGTGGATGAGCGGGGCCACTAATCCATAGACAAAGCGGGGATGAATATTGCTGATATCAGCATCTACATAGACAATGATATCGCCTTTGAGCTGGTAAATGGCCTTCCACAGGTTTTCGCCCTTTCCTCTTTTGGCCTCAATGCCGGGTAAAATATCGTCGGCCAGATAAACATCGGCTCCAAAGTTGGAGGCTACTTTAAGGGTGTCATCATCTGAGCCCGAGTCGATCACTGCAATCTCGTCCAGCAGCGGATAGCGTTCAACCAGCTCTGATTTAAAGAGTACCACTTCTTTGCCGATGGTTTTCTCCTCATTCAGTGTCGGCAGACATAATGAGATCCTCAGATCATTTTTTTCTTTGGTTTCTACCAGTTTCTTTAGATCCCAAAACTGGGAATGATGATAGGTATTATCATTCATCCACTGATCAATCTTCTTCACAATAACCTCCGTCAATAGCTAAAAGGGTGCCCATGAGTTGTGCAATACCGGTATGTATCGGGTCAAGTTTAATAGATTCCTCCTTGCCCCGGACATTGCTTCCACTTGTAATACCCAGCGTTATGGCCGGTATCTCATAGTCAATAAAGGCCGAAAGCTCGGACGTACTCGGACCCGGATGTGAATCAATATCCAGCTGATCCATAATCTGCCTTGTTTTA
>DATGUX010000058.1:0-6524 GCA_035300985.1 Fodinibius sp. | reverse complement strand
CCAGCAAACACTGTTAAAAACGCTCAATACCGGGATGGCGGAAGCGGCCCGGCAAGCAGGCCAAGATAGTGCCACACAATTCATCGGACGTGATTCACCGCAGGCAGGCAAACAGCCTCCCACATACAAGGACATCAAATTCTTCCCCGTATTGACGAAAAAAGACCTTAAAGAAACGGTAGAGCTGAAATATGCCGGTCGGGATGAACGGGACAGCCTCCGCACCTTCAACCTTGACCAGAATTTTGCTTTAATCGTTACGCACCCGCCCAGCTTTCGCAATATCACCTACTCCGATTATGTTGCAATGAAACCATCATCCGGGGATACGTTGTATCTGGTGCTCGAATCAACGAAAATTGCCAATTCTTCGTCCAGCGTTTCAACGGGCCAATTTTGGAAAACGAGCGTATATAAAATGCCTCGAAAAAAGCATGCATTGCTGGGAGTGATATTTAAGGGTGATACCACCTATTACAACCTGGGGGATTTTTGAGATGCTACCTTATAAACCGCAGAGCCTGTCGCCGAAAGCCGAGAACAAGGGCCGGTAATTTATCCGATATACAAAGTTTAGCTCTTCAAAATATAAAGACCTACTCGTTGATGAAGTTTTATAAAAAAATAACGCTTACTTGCTTTCTCTTAACCATTTTTGTTGCACCACTTGCTGCCCAAGAGTTGAACTATGTAGTGCCGCCTGAGAACAATTACAGTTACATCAGCTCCTATTCCAACGGCTTGGCCAAAGTAGAAATTGATTACGACAGCACCGGTTTTTTGAATTCCTCAGGAAAACTGGTGGTTAGTGTGCCTTATAATTACAATTACACCGGTAATTTTCATAACGATCGCGCCTTTTTTGAAACAAAGGTGGACGGAGACTATAAGAAGGGTTTTTTCAATAAAAAGGGAAAGGTGGTGATTCCGCCTATCTATGATAAAGTGAAAAACTTTTCTAACAACCGTGCCGCGGTCAAGAAAGACGACCGGTGGAAAATTATCGATCGGCAGGGAAAGACGGTGATGACGGATTCTCTGTTGATTACCACGCGCACCATTATCAGCGCGTATTCGCATAGCTCCCGCCAGGAAGGCCGGGAGCCGCCTTCTTTTAACAACGGATTAATTCGGGTGAAAAGGAAGGGGGAATATGGCTATGCCGACACGACGGGGAAAATAGTAATTCCGTTCAAATATGAAAGTGCTGAGAATTTCAAGGACGGCATGGCGGTGGTTTCGCCTGCGGATGCTGAATCTGAAAATTACAACTGGAAACTGATCAATACCTCCGGTGAAGTGAAGTATGATTTCAAGGACAATCAGTTTCCGCAGTTTGATACCTATTTCTCTTCCGACGGAAAAATTATTTTTATGGAAGAAAGAAGAGGCAAGCGGATGATACATCACAAATATGGCGTGGTGAACAGCAAGGGAGAAGTTATTGTCCAGCCGACCTATTCACGCAAACCATTTCCCTATTCTGACGGTGTAGCAATTTTCCAGGTCAACGGAGAACAAAGCGACAACAAAGACGGTTATATGCTGGTCATCGATTCCACTGGAACCATTTTGAGCAAGATCGGCTTTCAAACTAAATACGGTACGATGTACGATTCCGGCCATACCTTCCACGACGGGTTATTGGCGGTGAAAATACAGGTCAATGGCGAGGGTACTAAATGGGGTTATATCAATAAAAAAGGCGAATTTATTATCAAACCACAGTTTAATACCGCACTTAATTTTCAAAACGACCGCGCGGTAGTGATTACGAAACAAGAAAACCTGGCGATTATTAAAAACCCTTTGGAATGATGGAGTTTGAAGATTCCACTGGAAATTATTCGTTCGGCCGGGATAAGAATCACCGCTATATGTGCGACGAAATGGAACCCCAAAAAAGTACAAAGAAGAAGAATAGTTTATGAAGAATAAAATGGGAAGAGCTTTCATCGCGCTTTTAACCCTAAGTGGTTTGTACGCTTGTACCGGCCCGAAAAAGACGGCCCAACAAACCGGCTCGCAACCCAAGGCCTGGAAAATTGTACTTCAAACGATAAAACAACCCCTGTCTCAGGCGTCAAAAGCTGAAATCGAACAAGTTAAAGCGGAACAGGATACCATCTGGTCAACTATTTTGTTGACGGATAACTTCTATAAACGGACCATTTCCGGCGAGTATCCTTACAAACAAATTATTAACCGGAGAGATTCTGTGGTGTACGTTATGATTGGTGACGAAAAAAAGGCCTACCGGTATAATTACGGGAAGCGGATGCAAAATAAAAAAGACACCCTATTCTCAAAATTTCGGCTGTTTCCCGACAGCGGAAAAACCATTCATGGCAAACGCAGTCACAAAGCAGTATATACGCTCGCTGCTGAAGATAGTGTAACCCATACCGCTTGGTATTCCACAGATTTCCCCGACTGGCTTTGGAAGGACAAAAAAAATCGCAAGGTACCCGGCCTTATGTTGGAACAGAGCTATATCAAAAATCATATTAGGACTACCTCAAAGGCGATAAGCATAGACCGAGTACATACAGACCCTTCTCGTTTTTTGGTACCAGAGGGCTATGCTATTGTGGGTGAAGATGGTACAACTATTAATAGCACCGAAGAAACCCCGGCGGCACAGGATGTTGGAAACACCGCCCGAGACAGTGTTTTGGCCATCGTTGAGTCTGTTCAGCCAGACTCTGTTTTTAAAGCCGGCTCTGTTTTTACGCATGGCTTTGCCCGCGTTCAAACACAGGGTACCACGCGCTACATAGATGCTTCCGGGCGGTATGCCTTTGATAAAATCCTTGCCCGGTATCATCCGGTGGCCAGCATAACTCCATCACGGCCCGGCTTTGTACATATTGAAGAGGCCGATTCGGTGATGATGTACCTGGTAGTGAAAAACGGAAAAACGGGGTTAATAAGCAGCGAAACCGGCTGGGCTCTGCCTCCCGAATATGATGATATTCGCAAGGAATTTGATAGCTGGTTAGCGATTAAGAAGGATGGCAAGACGGGCTATGCCGATACCTGGGGAAATATAAAAGTACCCGCCAGCTTTGAAGAGGTTAACATCATGGATGGCAATTTCTTTGATGTAAAAAAAGGCAATAAATGGGGTATTTACAGCGCTAAAAAGCAGCAGTTAGTGCTTCCGGCGGAGTATGATAAATTCGACTATTGTGGTGGATGCGGCGGCAGCGTAAAGTATGCCTATGCCTCAAAAAATGGTGAATGGGGCGTTATCAACTTTCAGGGAGAAGTACTGGTGCCTTTTAAGTATGAACATTCCGGCCATCACGGAATGCGCAGCGATGAATGGGTAACCAGCTTTGAAAAAGACGGCCGTGACGTTCTTATCAATATGGCTGCAAACAAGGTTTACGGTCCGCCCGAATATACGGGCATGGAGCTTATCTCCGGCCTCCTGGCGCTGCAAAAAGAAGGCAAATATGGCTTCATGAGCACGACCGGCGAGCAACTCACTGATTTTAAGTATGATGACATCAGCGATCCCTATGGCAATTTCAGTTCGGGTCCGTATATCCGCGTGTATATCAACGACAAGGCGGGCATCATTAATAACAAAGGCGAAGTAATTATCCCTGCCGATACCTACGATATGGTCAATGTTTCGGGAGATTATTTTATTGTATCCAACGATGATTTACAGGGATTAGTGAATGCCTCCAGGCAGGTTCTTTTGCCCACTCGTTATGATAATGTCGGGGAATTTTACGAAGAAGTCTTTAACCGTTCCGGAAAGCCCGTAGCACTGTATGAGGTCCGGAATGATACCTCAAGTGGATTTTACAATGTGCAAACGGACAAGCTGGTTGAACCGCAATTTTCATCCCTCCGATTGGTTACTCCACCGGATTCGGTGCAAAGCTATATTGAGGTAAAAACGGAAAAAGAGTTTGACCGCGGATTATATTCCATTCAGGGCGAAGAAATTATGCCGTCCAAATATGTGGATTACCATTTTCTGGGTGACGGCTTTGCAGAGACACAAGTCCGGGGCAAGTATGGCCTGTACGACTTGCGGCAAGCCAAAGAAATTGCCCCGCCGGAGTATCTGAATGTTGCCCAAATAACGGATCGGTATTATTACCTCAGAAAAACAGATTGCTGCGATGTAAACGTAAAAATGTGGGACACGAAAAAGGGAACCTTCTTTTCTCTTCCTTTTGGAAAAGTAAAACTGGCCAACGAAGGTTTACTGATCGTCAATGATTCAACCAATACCTATTTATACAACCTGCCCAAGAAAGAAATAATCTCCAAAGGCTATCCTATTGTTAAAACCGAAAGCTATAGCCGTGATGGAATTACAGGCGCTGACCACGGCCTTTTCAGGGTGAGGCGGGACGGCAAATATGGCTATATCAATGCCGAGGGAGAGACCGTTATTCCGGCCGAATATGACGGGATTGACATGAGCGAAAAGGGCCTCCTTCAGTTGAAAAAAACGATAACCGGAGATCTGCTGAAATACCAATATGCAGACACCACAGGCCGATTTCTTTCCCGTACAACCTATAGTTACAAAGAGGGCTATTATTATAATTATCCCTACCGATTTCAAAATGGAAACTACCTGGTGATCAGCAACTATGATAAGCAACAGGATGTCAATGAGATGGGCCTGATGGATTTACGTGGAAACGAAATTGTGCCGCCCGAATATGATAAAGTCACTCCTTCTGCCAATGGCAATGGGTTTCTGGTGAAGAAATACCGGACGTGGGGTGTTTTAGATGAACATGGAAACGTACTGATGCCCCCGGTCTTGGATAGGGTTTACACCCTGCCGTCAACCGAACGATTCCAAAAAAATATGCAGTTCCCGGTATTGGGCGTCATTGGAGATCATTATTTTTACATAACCCATTCCGGCCAGATACTTCCAGTTAAGGTCAAAAGCTCTACAGCCTTTTACCGGTTAAACCGTTGGGGCTATTAACCCGAATTATTCACAACATATTTCAAATTATACTATTTGGTGAATAATGGAGTAAAAGCACATAGCTAAAAACAATAAGCTTATTCTATGTTAGATTTTTCGGCTTTTGAAGCATATATCATTGTAGGGGTAGTATATTGGTATATCAGTCTGCCGCTGGGATTATTGCTGGCAGGAGTGACGATATTTGCTAAAAGCCAAGGGGTCTGGTTGCGAGGGTTATCATCTTTGGGCGCATTATTTTTTTTGCTTCCCTTCGTTGTATATGGACTCTTTTCGGTTAAAATAGAATTGCGACAGCAAAAAATACGGCAAGAACGGGAGGCGCACTCCTGGGTGCTAAAAGAGCCGGCTACGGTTGCGGGAGTGGACATACCGGCAGACAGCAAAATCTATTACAACACCTGGTTTGACATGGACCTAAAAAGGCGAGCAACGCTCGACGATATTGAAACGTTTGAGCTGTCGGCCCCAACCAACATATTTGGGATAGCAGTAACCGGTCGGTTTCACAAGGGAGATTACGAATGGGAAGGAATGCTCCACAATAACCAGATGATTGAAGGCTGGCCGTGTTCGGGCAAGATTATTCTTAATGTATCCATCACAGATAATGGCAAAAAAAGACACTTACAAAAATGTACTCTCTATAAAGACCACACTGTGTTTGGTCGAAGGCTGCCCAAGGGTACCGAGATTGAACTTAAATCCTGGCGTTGGACCTTTAATTTCCCCAAGGGAAAGATCATCAGCTTTGATCCCAATAGCGGTGAGTTGACCTTTAGCAGTAACAATACCAATGCGTTTAATTTTCAATGAGGATGTATCGCTTCAAATAATTTTTAAATAGGATTTTAATTATGGGTTTTTTACTATGGTATCAGTCTTCGAACTCTTATTTATGTATAACTTCTTCATATTAGCTATTTGTTGGCCAAACAGCGGTTAAAAGGTTAGGTTTATACTGTGCTTCCCCTCTTCGTACCGGTAGGTAATGGTGAAATCATTGGCTGCCGCTATAGTGTGCACAATAGATAATCCAAGGCCCAGAGAATCGGATTTCGTCGTACCTTTCCGAAAACGTTCAAAAAATTGAGCCGGAGCCCCTTCCGGTTCTGGTCCGGTATTAGTGATCGTAAAGCTTTCTTCGGTCAGGGTAATTTCAACCGTGCCCTCCCGGTGATTATGTTTGATGGCATTGGACAAGAGGTTGCGAAACAGCATCTCCGCCAGATCGGGGTTTATATCCCGCACCACATTCCCTTCCAGGTCCTCGCGAAGGGAGATATCCTTCGCTTTTGCAAGTTCTCGGTAGCTTCCAATGAGGTTCTCAAGCATGCCGGTAAGGCCTACCTGCCGGTGATGAGCATATTGCTCATTCTCAATTTTAGTCAGCAACAGCAGAGCGCTGTTCAGCCGCGAGAGCCGACCGGACATCTTATTAATTACTCCCAGCCTTATTTGCTGTTGTTCCGATAGATCCTCATCCTGAGTAAGCAGCTCAATCTGGTTCTGAATAACCGAGAGCGGGGTTTGTATCTCGTGAGAC
>DATGUX010000057.1:0-27284 GCA_035300985.1 Fodinibius sp. | reverse complement strand
AAACGGTAGAGGATGCTGTGTATAACAGTGCCGTGCTGGAAGAAGTGGCCCAAATGGCCTATCTCTCTCTTCAAATTCGACCCGATGCCCCCCGACTCAAAGATTCGCTTATTCAAAAACACTGGCAGCGAAAGCATGGCGACAACGCATACTACGGACAAGAAAATTAATTAAAATTCACATCTATATACTTATTTGCAAATGATTGAACAGCGAAAGCCCAAGATTGGCCTTTTAGGAATAATGCAGGAATTGTATGACGACGATATTCCAGGCATTACAGAACATCAAGAAGAATATGCACGAGAAGTTTGTCACCAACTTAGCGATGCGGCGGATTGGGAGTTTCCCCGCGCAGCCCGCAACCGAGAAGACATTGAAGAAGTCCTCAGAGATTTTAATTATCAAGGGCTTGATGGTGTGATGATCGTCATGCTTACCTATGGGCCGGCTATGCGCACCGTACGTGCCCTTCAGCAGAATAATCTTCCATTGCTGTTGGCTAATATCCAGCCAGAGCCCGAGGTGACTACCGATTGGGATATGGATGATCTTACCTATAACCAAGGCATCCACGGCGCACAGGATATAGCTAATGCCATGTTACGGACTTCCGGTGATAATTTTGAGGTAATTTCGGCTGATTGGAAGAGTGAGGAGTTTAAGGCCTATGTAAACGACTGGGCTCGTGCTGCACAAACGGCTGCATCGCTGAAGAAAATGAAGATTGCCTCGATCGGTAAGATGCATGGTATGGGCGATACCCTCACAGATGAAGCCGCTTTTACCCGAATTATAGGTCCTGAAGTAAATCGGGAATATATTGGACAGATCTATCGCAATATGGAGACGGTCTCTGATGAGGATGTTGAAGCGCAGGTGGAGATAGAGAAAGAGCGTTTTGAGGTAGATGATGACATGCCAGCTAAAAATCTGAGATATGCTTCCCGAATGTATCTGGGCTTTAAGAGGTTCTTAGACGAAGGCGAATATGCCGGCTTTTCAGCCCACTTCGATACCTTCAAAGGCGATGGCAGGTTTGATCAGATAAATATGCTTGCTGCTTCTAACCTTATGGCGGAAGGATATGGCTACGCGGCCGAAGGAGATACCAACACTGCCAGTATGGTTGCCGCGGGCCATCTGCTGGATGGTGATGCCCACTTTACCGAGATGTATGCCATGGATTTCAAGCGCAAGTCGATGCTGATAAGCCACATGGGCGAAGGGAACTGGAAAGTGGCCCGCGATGATGAGCCGGTCCGGCTGGCCAATCGCGAATTGGGCATCGGCGGACTGGATAACCCGCCAACTACCGTATTCCGAACAGAACCCGGGCCGGCCACCCTCGCATCCCTTGTGCACTTGGTAGGAGAACAATTCCGACTGGTTGTAGCCCAGGGCGAGGTGTTGGATACTCAAAAATACCCAACGATAGAAATGCCTTATTTTCATTTCAAACCGGATTCTGGCCTGCGTTCCTGCAACGATGGTTGGCTTAAGGCCGGTGGTACGCACCATCAAACTCTGCTTATAGGAGATCAGCGTAGAAAATGGCAGATGCTGTGCCGTATCCTTGGCATTGAATATGTAGAAGTTTAAGAAGCATTTCTTCATTTGGTCGCTGCGTTGCGTTCAGGCGGATTAATGCGGTTTGAACCTACACGCTGGACGATCAAACCAGTTGTCTGGGGGGGTGCGAAAAGTTGTTAAAAAACAAACCGAATATTTTCCACAACCGATTGCATTTTGTATTTGTCTTTAATCCATAATCTGCTATCATTCATTGATTTGTATACAGAGGATAGAAGATCAAAAAAATTAATAGGGATTGAAATATTGCAGAAAAGATAAATGTATACTCATTATCCAATCTGTTAGCATTTTACTAACATTAAATTAAGCAAGAAACTATATGGGAACATTAGCAGTAGTGGACTGGTTAGTCGTTGGGGGATACTTCCTGCTTATTGGAGGTTTGGCCTGGTGGGTGATCAATCAAAAAACGGATACGACGGCCGACTACTTTTTGGCCGGTCGTCATTTAGGGTGGCTCATTGTAGGAACATCGATTTTTGCCTCAAATATCGGCTCAGAACACCTTGTGGGGCTTACCGGGACCGGCGCTACCGATGGAGTAGCGATGGCACATTACGAGCTCCATGCCTGGTGTCTTTTGATATTGGGATGGGTGATGCTGCCTTTTTATATACGATCGCAGGTCTTTACCATGCCTGAATTTTTGGAGAAGCGGTTTTCTCCATTGGCGCGGACGTTGTTGTCCGGCATTTCGCTCGTAGCATACGTGCTTACCAAAATTGCGGTAGGTATTTTTGCGGGAGGAATTGTCTTTAGTGTACTCATGCCCGAGCTCTCATTTATGGGGCTCAATAGTTTTTGGATAGGTTCTGTGCTGGTTATTGTCTTCACGGGGCTCTATACCGCTTTAGGGGGACTGCGAGCCGTGGCTTATACCGAGGCTGTCCAGACAGTAGTCCTCATTTTTGGTTCTGTTATGGTACTTGTTTATGGGTTGGATGCTATTGGGGGCTGGAATCGGCTCTACGAAATAGCCGGACCCGAAATGTTTGACCTCTGGAAGCCAATCGTTCCCGATGGTTATGAGGCGACGTGGGCGCCTGTCATGGGCGATGGAGAGATGGCCTGGTATTTTAATAGCAACTACCCCTGGTTGGGTATGCTGTTCGCTGCTCCTATTGTGGGCCTTTGGTACTGGACGACCGACCAGTATATTGTTCAACGCGCACTGGGAGCTCCCAATGAGAAAGAAGGCCGTCGTGGTACTATTGCTGCGGCTTTTTTGAAGATTTTACCGGTCTTTATTTTTATCATTCCTGGGATTATTGCTTTTGCTATCGCTAAATCTGGTGAGGTTGCTATTATTCAACAAGAATTAATGAACGCCCAAGGCGAGATCATTAATCAGAATGCACAGGCTTCCTTTCCACTATTGGTTGCCCATATTCTTCCCATTGGCGTTCGCGGCCTTGTGGTCGCAGGTTTGCTGGCTGCTTTAATGAGCTCGCTTGCAGGGGTTTTTAATGCCTCTTCAACGTTGTTTACGATGGACTTTTACAGCAAATTCAAACCGGATGCCTCTGAAAAACATCTGGTTCGGATGGGTCGCTTAGCTACTGTGGTAATGGTTATCATTGGACTGCTCTGGATTCCCGTCATTCAGGGAAGTCGTGGCCTTTATGATTACCTGCAGGGAGTGCAATCCTATTTGGCGCCGCCTATATTTGTGGTCTTTTTTCTGGGCATCTTTTTCAAGCGGCTGAATAAACAAGGCGCCTTATCCGCGCTGTTCGTAGGTTTATTCCTGGGAATATTCCGCCTGGCGATTGACACCCCTGTAATGCTGGGTGATATGACTTATACTGAGGGTTCTTTCTTTTGGATTATCAATAACATCTTCTTCCAGTATTACAGCCTGTTTATTTTCCTGGTCTGTATTGCGGTCATGTTTGGGGTCAGCTATATGACGGCTCCCCCGAGCTATGAAAAGATTTCAGGCCTTACCTACGGCACACTTACGGAAGAAGATAAAGCGCTATCTCGATCCAGTTGGAACTGGGTGGATGTCACGCTTTCTGTCTTGTTGGTAGGTATCATTTTGTTTATTTATATCTACTTTAGCTAACCCCGATTATTGATAACTCAAATTTGAGTTATCAATAATCGCATTAAAGTTAATGGTCTAACCTACAATATAATTGTTCTTATGAATAATTTGGGCTAAGTAATACTACAAATGAACAATAGAAAGCCTCGGGGCGAATAATCCGAGTTCGGTCCCACCATTCTACTCATGCCTGAGAAACTTCCAATAGTTGGTTTACCTCTAAAGATTCAAAATTTTCAATGAGGAGATGGCAGGCATCGAATTCTTTAGCCGTGTGGGTCGTTGTTACACCCACTACCAAAGCTCCCGCAGAAATACCAGCTTGTACACCTGCAATTGAATCTTCAAAAATGATGGTGTCTTTTGGTGATTTGCCCAATGCCGCTGCTGCCTTGAGGTAGACCTCTGGATCAGGCTTGCCAACGGTTACATCCGAGGAATCTAAAACCGTATCAAAACAAGACTCAATGGAAAGGCTGGATAAAATATAATCTGCATTTTTGCGGGGAGCAGAGGTGGCTACAGCCATGGGAATATTCTCAGCGTTGAGCTGATCCAAAAAGGGATAAATACCGGATACAATGTTCTTTTCAGGCTCAAAAATATCTCGGAAGAGCTGTTCCTTATCATCAGCAAGCTCTTTAAGTTTTTCATCACTGATATCACCAAAAACTTCGGGAACCCACTCTTTGTTGGTGCGGCCGTAGACCTTGGTCTCGAGCAGCGTGTCGGATACATCCAGATCGTATTTATCGCAGAAAATTTGAATAGCTTCTTTATGTGCAGGATTGCTGTGGACGATAACACCATCCATATCAAAAATGACGCCGGGTTGGGTAGGCATGTGAAAGGATTTCCAGAATTAATGATTGGGTAAAATAATGGAATTTGTTCAACGGTTATTCCGGAGGAAAGGTTTCGGAAATTATAAAAAAAATCCGACCAGTCCTCCTCCCACTGGATCTTCCGGATGATGAGTTTGGTTTTGCCCTCATTCGATTTATCATAGTCGTGGAAGATCAGGTAGTCGGTACTGCTGAAGGTGTACGCCGCTTGGTGACCTACGGTCGCCCAGTCTTCATTTTATTTAGCAATGAACCTGCCACCATCGTGAATGAGTTTCTCGCCACTCTTATACAGATATGGGCCGGTAATATCTGTTGAACGACCCACCTTAATTTTATAGCTGCCTTCAAGTCCGCGGCAGCAGCGATCCATAGAGACAAAAAGGTGGTCACTTCGCATGCTGGCCGACTGGGTGGTAGAGTTTGAGTATGTGGAGGAGATTTCCCATGAGACGGTGCGCCGAGTTTTAAAAAAACGAACTTAAACCCTGGAAACAAAAAGACTGGGTGATTCCCCCTGACCATAACAGCGAATTTGTGGCTACTATGGAGCAGGTGCTGGAAATATATAATCGTTCGTATGACCTTATGCGGCCTGTTGTCTGTATGGATGAGTCGCAAAGCAATTAATCGCCAAGATCCGATGTCCGCTGCCAATGGTCCTGGGTCGCGAAACCCGCTTTAATTACGAATACCGCCGCTGCGGGGTATGAACGGTCTTTATTGCGAATGAAGCTTTGGCAGGGACCCGTATGGTGCAGGTGTTGCCCACTCGGACCGAGGTCCAGTGGGCTCACTTTCTCAAACAGGTTGCCGAAAGATGGCTCGAAGCTGAGCGTATTACACTGGTGATGGATAATTTTAAACACACATACGTCCGGGGCGCTTTATGAGGCGTTTCCGGCCCATCAGGCAAAAACTGCGAGACCGGTTCGAACTTGTTTACACCCAAGCCCGGGAGCTGGTTAAATACGGCAGAAATCCAGTTACAGGTGCTTAACAAGCAGTGTTTAAACAGACATATTGACAACATTGGAAAAGTAGATCGTGAAACTAAGGCGTGGAAAGAAGCCCGAACCGGCCAAACCCAAACCATAAACTGGAGAAATTCACTACAGAAGATGATCGAATAAAATTAAAACAACTTTACCTGATAATTGTGGATTGACATTGCAGTAGTAGGTTACTTTTTTGGGATTTCTTCCTTCTTACGCCGTGTGGAAAGGCATCCCTTTCATCTTCCTGTTTGCCGGCATGGTTGTTCTGTCTTTTTGGAGAGCGCGACGAATCCCAAACTTTCTTTCATAGAAGTAGGGGGCTTTGCAAACCCATCAATATAGGGATTTCTTGACATAAGTTGTAGATTTTAGCAAACCAACCAAATCTGCAGTTAAATTCTTCTTTCTTATGTCGGATAAGCACCATCAGCTCAGTATTCCCGGCCAATGGGCCAACGTTAGTTGGATATTATTATCTTAACACCAGTCCGAGAGCCAATACCAAAAGCTGGTGCATTCCACCACGGCCTGGACCGGCTCGGTAAGCGTGCCAAAGAAATCATCCAGGGCCCTGCCAGAACTCGGCAGCTTTGCCTCCCGAACCAAGTGCTCGTTGTCATTTATTGCTACTATTACCATATTATTTGAGTGCAAGTCTATTCCTGGTCTGCCTTGAGGTCCTCCTTATATTAGATTAACAGTTGATCATTTCTAATGTAGGGAAGGGCCTCCTTTTTGGAGAGATCAAGCGCATTGCATAGCAGCAATTATCAGCTACAGAAAACTGGAAAAGATCAAACTTAAAAATCGCTTAAATCACTTTGCCCTGAAAAGCCAAATTTGGGGGGGGCGACCCGCCAAGCGCTGCAGAGCATGAGTAAGCTATCCACAACACCCGATAAGTATGCCTATTTGACAGTATGACCACTGCGTAACTTCAGTAATTAACTAGCTCAGAAAGTCCATGAGTAATAGGGGGCTTTGCAGAACCCTTTAATTTAGTGGTTTCTCGGATAATTTGTAGGTTTCCTCCAGCGTAGCACTTTTTCAACGTAAACCGTCCGTATTATGTCAGACAAACGTCACCAACTCAGTATATTGGATCAGTGGGCAAGCTCCTCAGGGCAGGTATCCCGCTCTACTCAGCGACTCAGCGAAATCGACGGGTTTATCCAGTGGGGCCCGTTGTATGAGATCGGCCGCCGCATTGATAAGACCGGCGCCCGGGGCGGACAGCCGCGCAAACCCGTGCGGTGGATGATTCGCGGGCTCTTTCTGGGGCATCTGTACCAGCTCAGTGATCCTCAACTCGAAGACCAGCTTATCGACCGGCTGAGTTTTCGCCGCTTCGTGGGGCTCCCTTTGGATCAGAAGGTGCCCGATTTTACCACCTTTTGGCGGTTTCGCGATGCACTGGCCGGCGAGGGCCTGATCGAGGAACTGTTTGGCCAGATTACCCGGCAATTGGAGGACAAAGGCCTGATTCTCAGGCGGGGGACAGTCGTGGACGCAAGCATTATTGAATCGTCGGGGCGCCCGCTCAGCGGGGAAAAACGTGCGGAGCTGGCCTCCAACCCTTCGTCTCAGATCGACACCGACGCCGATGCAACTAAGAAAAATGGCACTTGGCATTTTGGCTACAAGGGTCATATCGGGGTGGATGTGGGCAGCAAACTTATTCATTCGCTATCCTTTACCCAAGCCTCCCCGCATGATAGTACCCAATTAGAGAATCTGCTGTCCGGCGAGGAGCGCGCCATCTTCGGCGACAAAGCGTACCCGTCAAAAGACCTTAAAATCCGGTGTCGCAAAGAGGGAATTTATTACGGGGTTTTAGATAAAGCTTACCGAAATAATCCGCTGAGTCCCTCCCAAAAAGACCGTAACACCCGCAAGCGCCGGGTGCGGCGCTACGTGGAGCATCCGTTCGCGGCGATCAAAGATCGCTATGGCATGCGCCTGGCCAAAGCCAAAACCAAGCTACGCAACAAGGGTCGGTTTATTATGAGCGCGATCTGTTGGAACATTGAGCGCGGGATTAGCTGGGCGAAAAAACAACCCACCCCCATCCCGGCTGGAGCCGGCTGATGGGGGGCTATACCCAATAGCGGCCGATTTTTCGGGCAAAAACAAGATATTGCTATGTTAAAAGCAGATGTAACTCGTTTTAGAAAAATAAAATCCTTAAAATTCAGAAATTCCGAAAAGGGCGAGTAAATCAAAGCCCCCTAATAATTTAAGTGTAGCCCAGCAGGCATTTGAGCAGGGGAAAGGTATTTTACGTTTAGCACTGAGTTGGGTGCCTCGTTCGTTTTGTATTCCAGGAAGACGAATAAAGTTGCATCCGGATGATTATTATGCTCTGGAGGGAAACGCGGCGGCATCGATGAACGATGGTTTTCATCTACCACTCCCGCGGATAATGGACCTTTAAACCGGAGAGATCGAAGGGCTTAGTGAAGTCATTTTTGAAGATAATGGTACTACGGAGCGTATTTTGTTGAGGGATGCCGTCAGTGAACTTAAAGGCGATCTGATTGGTGACAGAATTTGGGATGAACACGGGTCTTGGCCCATGTATTCCAAGTTTTTTGATAATAAGGGCGCTTTACCCCACCATGTACATCATCGTGATGAACATGTAAAATTGACGGACATTCACAAAGAAGAGAGAAGGCTATAATTTTAGTGGACCTTTGATAAGGACTTGAGATTGGATAATTAGACAAACTTCAGATAAAATTTTTAATCAAAGAAGTCTCCGAGGCTTGTTTATTCTAAAGGAGCATTTTGATAACTGTTAATGCTGGAATGGTCTGGCTCATTTTGTGGTTGAGATCGTCGACCAGTTGGATATTTCGACCATCGAGCGAGCATACACCGGTAGCGGCTTTGATGCCTACCACCCGCGGATGCCGGGGGCGCTGCTGTTTTACAGTTATGCCACCGGCACCTTTTCCTCCCGCAAGATTGAGACGGCCAGCTACGAGTCGGTGCCCACCCGGTATGTGGCCGGCACCCCCCGTCCCGACCACGATACGATCTGCACCTTTCGGCGGCGGTTTCTGGAGCCGATCGGGGCCCTGTTTACCCATATCCTGCTCTTGGCCGCCGAGATGGGTATGGCGGAGCTTGGCGATATCTCCATCGACGGGACCAAGGTCAACGCTAATGCCTCCAAGCATAAGGCAATGAGCTGGGATCGGGGGACCGCGAGCTGACGCCATATCTGGCGACCGGCCCGACGCCGGACGATCCAACGCCTCTCGAGGACATGCAATGGCGATTGCAAACGCCCGAAGGCAAAGATTTTTACGGCAGGCGCAAAGCGACCGTGGAGACCGTCTTTGGGATCATAAAACAGGTGCTGGGATTCCGGCAATTTAGCCTACGGGGCCTCCAAAAAGCCGCCGGGGAATGGAATTTGGTCCAAAACGCCTATAATCTGAAGCGCATGCACGCCTTGGCGAAATAAATGGGCCGGGCAAAAGAATGTTGCAGATGGAAACGGAAAAAATGAAGATGGTGAAACTAAAATACTCTCAATCACCGCTTGCAAAAATAATTTCTGAAACCATACAGCTGCTTAGTCCGACAGACTCCTATGTGGCCATTTCTACTATTTGGAACAGATTCAAAATGGATAGAGCACAACTATCAAAGCGCGCTGGATAAAGAAATAATACTAAAGCCAGTTGAGTGCAATTTGTAAAAGCTATAGGTCTCATAGCTATTGCTTTTCAATTCAGGTGTCCCGCAATACTTTTCTATTCTTCTATATTTCTTGCTTGGTCCAAATAATTCCTGAAATAGTTGGAAAATTTTTAATCATTGTGAAAATAGTTGAATGGTTGGAGAATTTTCAAGTAGAGGAAGTAAAGCATTTCCATTTACATATAATAAGCGCTAAGCTAATAGCATGATATACTAATAAACTTTAGGCTCAATTATAGCAGTGAACATAATATCCAACGAACTAAATATCTCTGAAAGAAGCTTGGCTTAAAATAATTTTATCAACTAATAAAAAACGGGATTATGAAATATAGATATAAGTTTTTCATAATTGGTATAATCGCTCTGTTTTTTTCTTCTGCCACATTTGCTCAAGAAGGGAAAATGGTAGCAGGCATAGTGACTGATGGCAGCACCAATAGCTCGTTGCCAGGAGTAAATATATCAGTTAAAGGAACAACAATAGGAACTTCAACCGGCAGTGAAGGAGATTATTCATTAACGGTACCATCGTTGAGAGATACTTTGGTATTCTCTTTTATTGGCTATCAAACCCGTGAGTTACCTATTAATGGTCGTACTGAAATTAATATCCAATTACTACAGCAAACAGTAGCAGGAGAGGAATTAGTTGTAGTAGGGTATGGTACACAAAAGAAAACTACATTGACGGGCTCGGTTTCAGATATAGAAGGGACAACGTTGGAAAAATCTCCTTCGATCAGTCTCACTAATACATTTTCAGGAAAATTACCTGGGTTGGTTGCACAAAATCGTTCTGGAGAACCGGGAGAAAACTTTGCTAATTTGCTTATAAGAGGTAGAAGTACCTTAGGTAATAATGATCCCTTAATTGTAATTGATGGCGTTCCGGGTCGGGAAGGTTTGAACAATATCAATCCTAATGATGTGGCAAGTATCTCTGTATTAAAAGATGCCTCAGCTGCAATTTATGGAGCACGTGCAGCTAACGGAGTAATATTAGTAACAACAAAAAGAGGTGTTGAGGGGAAGCCAACCATTAGTTACTCAGCTAACCAAGGGTTCATTCAACCTACCCGAATGCCCGAAATGGCTGATGCGGCAACTTATGCAGACTTTCTGAATTATCAGGCTGAATTAAATAATGAAGCCATCCCCTATACACAAGAGGATATTGAAAAATATCGCAACGGATCCTCACCGTTAACGCATCCAAATACAGACTGGGTTGATGCATCGATTAAGGACTTTAGTACTCAGAGCAGGCAAAATTTGTCAGTGAGTGGTGGCTCAGATGCCATTAGGTATTTTATTTCAGGAAATTATTTAAACCAGGAGAGTATATTTAAGAATGGCATACATAATTATAATGTGATGGGGGGGCGAGCAAATATAGATGCAACGATTTCTGATGACTTAACGGTATCTGTTGATTTCTCTGTTTCCGAGCAAAATCAAAAACGTCCACAACACCAAACTCGAAAAATAGTAGAATATACCTTTAGGAATTACCCCAACACACACGATTTCTTTCCAACAAATGGCCTTCCAAGTGCGGGATCAGGTGATAGAAACACAGCGATACTTGGGGGTAATATATCAGGATATAGAAATGAAAAAACTAATCTATATCAAACTTCTGTATCTTTTGAGTATGATATACCCTTTGTTGATGGTTTAGGGTTGGAAAGCCGAATTTCATACGACAAAGAACACATTGACTATAAAGAGTGGGCAACAGGCTGGACTTTGTATAACTATAATCCAGATACTGATTCTTATCCTGCGGTTCATTATGGGCCTACAGCTCCTCAATTGACGGAGCGGAATGACTTTAGATCATTTGTTAATGGTAATATCAGGCTCACCTATCAAAAGGGTTTTGCTGATCATCAGATAAATACATTTATAGCGATGGAGCAGACCGAGGAAAAGTCAAATTTTCTTGAGGCTTATCGCAGAGATTTCACAAGTGATGCAGTAGACCAAATTTTTGCAGGTAGCACAAATAATATGCAAACGGATGGCTCCGAAACAAGATTTGCACGCAGAAACTTTTTTGGCCGTGTAAGTTATAATTTTGATGAAAAATATTTGATCGATTTCAATGCCAGATATGATGGTTCAACGAATTTTCCTGCTGACGACAGATATGGCTTTTTCCCGGGAGTATCCGCAGGTTGGGTAATGTCAAAAGAATCTTTTATGCAATCTGCTAATTTTATTGATAATCTAAAACTAAGAGCCTCTTGGGGACAAATGGGTAATGACCAAATTATCCCCTTCCAGTATCTTGCAACGTACAACCTAACTCAAGGAGCTGTTTTTGGAACTGATAAAACAATCAGGCCGGGGACCGAGCGAGGGGTCGAACCCAATCCCAATGTAACCTGGGAGATAGCCACTACAACGAATTTGGGCCTGGATGCTGAATTTTGGGATGGGTTATTGGGAATAACATTGGATGCATTTAAAACCAGAAGAGAAAATATCCTAACCCCAAGAATAGCATCCGTCCCTGCTTATGCGGGGCTGGAGCTACCTGATGAAAATTTAGGTATAGTAGAGAATAAAGGTTTTGAACTTGCCTTGACCCACCGTAACAGGGCAACAGAAGGCTTAAATTATTCTATCCGGGGGAATGTATCCTATGCAAAAAATAAAATAATCAATATGGATGAAGCAATAGGAACCCCGGACTGGCAAAGCGAAGAAGGTAAACCAATGGGTAGTACCCTATTGTATAATGCGATAGGAATATATCGATCGCAGGAAGAAATTGATAATTCACCTCACCCACCAGGTACCAGAGTTTATGACTTAAAGTACGAAGACGTAAATGGTGATGGAAATATCAATTCTCTGGATAGAGTTCGGATGCCAATGACTGCTACTCCTGAAGTTATATTTGGAGCCAATTTTTCCATCTGGTATGAGAATTTTGATTTGAATGTATTTTTCCAAGGACAAACCAGAGCGTGGAAATACTTTTGGATTCCACAGGGACGATTTGGAAATGTAATTGAAGACTTTGCCCAAAATCGACCGGGGCCCAATAATCCAAATTCAAAATATCCCCATGTCTATTCGGCTGAAGATCAAATTAGTGCATGGGAATCAGATTTTTGGCTTTATGACGCCTCCTTTATTCGTCTTAAGAATGTAGAATTAGGATATACACTGGCCAACTCATTTATCCAAAAAATTGGCTTGCAAAGTACCAGAGTATATATCAACGGATTTAACTTACTGACATTCCTGGATGAGCTGGACTATGTTGATCCAGAAGGCGATGAATTCCGAGGTTCCCATTATCCACAAAATAGGGTATTTAATTTTGGTATAAATATTACTCTTTAACCTCTCTAAAAACTTTAGAACAATGTTGAATAAAATATTTTTTAGTCTTGTTTTGGTAAGTACAATATTTATATCGTCGTGTGATGATAACTTTTTAGGTGGAAAACCGCTTGATCAGGTATCTGATTCGGATATTTGGCAAGATATTAGTATGACTCAAACCTTTGTAGATAATATCTATGGAAATATGAGAACTGGCCATGAGGACAATATGTCTTTCAGTGTCTCAGCGGACGAGTCGTATCAATGGGAGGATGTTGGTGCACAGATAATTCAACGGGGAGATGTGACTCCTTCAGATTTAGGCCAACTTGATTGGACCTGGGAGCATTATTATGAGATAATTGCCGGTTGTAATAGATTCACGTCTAAAGTAACGGCTGATGTTCGAGAGAATTTGGCCGCCCAAGATCAAGAACAACTAAATAGAATGACTGGTGAAATTAAGACCCTTAGGGCATTTGCCTACCATCGCTTGTCATCTTTATTTGGAGGTGTACCGCTTATTATAACTTCTTTTAGTTTAAATGATGACTTTAAGGTTGAGCGAAGCTCATATGAAGAGGTAGTAGATTTTATTGTGTCTGAACTTGATGAAGCATCAAATATTCTACCTGTTTCATATTCTGACAGTGAACGTGGTAGAATTACAAAGGGCGCGGCGTTAGCAATTAAGTCACGCGTTCTTTTATACGCGGCAAGTTCATTACATAACCCCAACGGAGATGTTACCAAATGGCAAGTTGCCTCGGATGCTGCTAAAGATGTGATCAATCTTGATCAGTATTCTTTATATCCAGACTATGGTGAGTTGTTCACTGAAGAAGGGAATTTTAATAATGAATCGATTTGGGAACTGGTTATCAATAATGAGTCATGGCAACAGTTCGCACTGGAAAGGAATTTATTTCCAAATGGATCTGGTGGATGGGCGGTTACTGTACCTACACAAAACCAAGTAGATGCCTATGAAACAAAAAATGGATTACTTCCGAAAGATGACCCTTCATATAATCCCCAAAATCCATGGGTAAACAGAGACCCTCGTTTCTATGATACTATACTTTATAATGGGGCGCCTTGGAGAGATCGGACAATTGAAGTATTCAGACCAGGTGGTGCAGATTCGCCTGATGGAGCGAGAGATCCTCATAATGCAAGTCGAACCGGGTATTATACCAAAAAATTTGTTGATGAAAATTGGGCTGGGTCAATGGGTGAATCATCGAGTCCGAATTGGATGATGATTCGTTATGCAGAAATTTTGTTAAACTATGCTGAGGCACAATTTCATCTTGGAAACGAAGGAATTGCCAGGGAGTATGTCAATATGGTTAGAAGCAGACCGTCGGTTGATATGCCAGATGTCACTGAAAGTGGTTCGGCATTACTGGATCGCATTAAAAATGAGCGAAGAGTAGAGTTCTATCTTGAAGAACACCGCTTTTTTGATGTAAGAAGATGGACCGAGCAATTTGCAAGTACTGACTCAATTCGAAGAGTTCAGGTTATGGTGGAAAGCGATGGAGAGACCACCATTTCTTACAGTGGTATTCAAAGCTGGAAGTTACCTGAGCATACCTACCTCTTGCCAATTCCTCAGGATGAAATTCTTAGCAATCCCGCTTTAAATCAGAACCCAGGTTATTAAGAAAAACTATAAAATGGATTCAACTATTCTTGCTTCAGTAATTAAGCTGAGGTAAGGGGTCGTAATCTTCAACTGCTATCGTAGAATTATGGTGAGATATAAATTTATATTTGCAACTATATTGGCCGTAGTAATGGTCACTTTTTCTGGAATAAACAAAACCCTTTTCGCACAAGATCGAATAACTAATTCACTGGGGATGGAAATGGTTCGAATAGAGCCAGGTAGTTTTGAGCGTGGGAGCGATCAAAGTAACCAGCAATTATTTTTTGATGAGCGTCCTGTCCACACCGTGAATATTAGTGAACCATTTTATATGAGCTCAACTCCTGTTACAAATGCGCAATATGAGCAATTTGATCCGGAGCATGAAAAGCTCAGAGGGAAATGGGGATTCTCTAAGAAAGACGATGAAGCGGTCGTTTTTGTAAGCTGGGAAGAGGCGGTCGCATTTACAGAATGGCTTAGTGAAAAGGAAGGAGTAACCTATCGTTTGCCTACGGATGCAGAGTGGGAATATGCAGCAAGAGCTGGAACGACCACTCCTTATTTTACTGGAGAAGAGTTACCTAAAATATTTTATCGTCATCAAGAGGATGAGACCCGACCCAAACCCGTTAGTCTTAAAGTGGGTCAAACACCAGAAAATCCCTGGGGCTTGCATGATGTGCATGGGTTGGTTGAAGAATGGGTACTGGACTGGTATGGCCCTTATCTTTCTAAAGAGCAAACAGATCCTATAGGATACGAGGACGGGTATATCAAGACAACACGTGGAGGAAGCCATAATACAGAAGTCAAATATCTAAGAAGTGCTTATCGGATGGGATCCGTTCCTGAGAATAAAAACTGGTTGATAGGCTTTCGTATCGTAAAGGGGGAAATGCCTGATAGTAAATATCAGCAAAGAAAGGAAGCAGCCCCTCGATGGGCCCAGAAAGTTTCTCAAGAGGAGCATGATTGGTCAAAAAATAAACCCAATAAAAACAAACCCTATTTCAAAAAGCCAATCCCTTTTATTCATATGCCCAAAGATCCTCCTTATAATGATTTTATGACTCACTGTCCGGCGCTAACTATCATGGAAAATGGGGACTTGATGGCCGTTTGGCATGCAATGAATTCTGAAAGAGGGCGTGAATTGTCGATAGTAGGGGCACGCCTTAGAGCAGGAGCTGAACAATGGGATATAGCATCTGAATTCTTTCGCTCCCCGGGCAGAAATCTTCACGGCCCCGACTTGTTTACGGCTAATGATGGAACCGTGTATCATTTTAATGGTTTTTCCGCGGGTGCAGAAATCCATCACATTCTTGCTATATCAATGCGTAAAAGCACTGATAATGGTGCTACCTGGACAAAGCCTCGCTTGATTGGCCCTGAGCATAACTCCAGACATCAGGTCATTGCCGGGGCTTTTCAAAGCAAAGATGGGACTATTATAGCTAAAGCCGATGCAAATCCTGGTGGAACAGCTCTGCACATTAGCAAAGATAATGGAAAAACATGGCAAGACCAGGGAGGCACGATAAAAGGAATACATGCCGGGGTAGTTGAACTTTCTGATGGTCGCCTATTAGCTATTGGAAGAGGGGAAGAAATTGATGGAAATAGTCCCATGAGTATTTCTGAAGATATGGGCAAGACCTGGGAATATTCAGCGAGCCCATTTCCCCCGATAAATAGTGGTCAAAGACCCATATTATTACGATTGGATGAAGGGCCGATTCTTTATGTATCTTTTACTGATGACAGGGATACTCCACGGAAGAAGGGAATGATTTTTAAAGATGAAAATGGCAATAAATATCGCGGATATGGTATGTTTGCTGCACTTTCGTATGATGAAGGAAAAACGTGGCCTGTAAAGAAATTAGTAACACCTGCTGATGGACAAAAATATTTTGCCAGACACAGAGAAGAAGGTCCTTCAGATGCTTTTACAGCATCTTATGATAATGCAGAACATCAGGGATATTTAGCAGCCAGGCAAGCACCTACTGGGGTTATTCATCTTATTTCCAGCAGGTTGCATTATCAGTTCAACTTGAAGTGGTTAGAAACACCAGCTGAGGGTAAATAATTTAAAATTATTAAATACGTATTATATGTATTCTGTTTATTCAACCAAATTTTATGGAATATTGGTATCTGTGTTGGTTTTGTTCTTCACAACAACATTCATTGAAAAGGTACGTGCTCAATCTGAAAGCACAATACAGCCCAGCCAGCAGAATGCCTGGTACTGGCAGTACGAAGGGCAGCCAGTCGTATTAATAGGAGCCAGTGACGACGATAATCTGTTTCAGTGGACTGGAAAGGAATTAACCGACCATCTTGATGAAATGGCATCCGTGGGAGGTAATTACGTGCGGAACACCATGTCTGATCGGGATGAGGGTGATGTCTATGCCTTCAGGGAGATTAAAGAAGGAACCTACGATCTTGACCAGTGGAACAAAGAATATTGGAATCGACTGGAATTTTTTCTGCAAGAAACAAGCAAGAGAGATATTATCGTCCAGTTAACCTTATGGGATCATTTTGACATGAGCGGAGCCGGCTGGGACAGGCATCCATTGAATCCAGCGAACAATGTGAATATGGAAAAGGGAGTGATTGAAGATAAAGACGATGTCTACGGCGGATCGCTAAACAAAGAGATTGAGGAAGTATTGGCTTATCAACGCCGCTATATTGACAAGCTGATATCGGTTACCACCCAATATGGTAATGTGCTGTATAATATTAACAATGAGGGAAGCCAGAGCAGGGAGTGGGTTATTATTGGGCCAATTATATCAAAGAAGAAGCGAGTGGTCATGACCGACAGATTCACGTAACCAGTATGATTTTCGATCCTTCCAGTTCTGTGCGCCATGCTATGACATTCAGCAATATCTACAGCTATGTTGATATTTCTCAAAATAATCAGGATTCCCGGGGTGGACGAGGCCCGGCCCATTACGCCAATATTATTGATTGGAGAAAAAAGCTTGCCGATAATCCCATCCCGATGAATAATGTTAAGGTTTACGGCTCACAGGATGGCCCCAACTATTCGGCCGGTACCGGCAAGGAAGCAGTTGAACGTTTCTGGAGAAATATCTTCGCAGGCAGTGCTGCAAGCCGGTTTCATCGTCCCGCAGGCACTTGGGGAACAGGACTAAACAAGCGGGCCAAGACTACTTTGAAGGCGATGAGTATGCTGCTGGAGGAGATCAATATTTTTGAGATGTTGCCCCACAATGATCTGCTGTCTTCCTATGTAGAGATGGCTCCTTCAGCCATGGAGGCTTACTGTCTGGCTAATATTGGTAATCAGTACGCTATCTACTTTCCGGCAGGCCGTTATACAATTGATCTGGATCCCTGGCTGTTTATGGATAAGTTGAAGGTAAAATGGTTGAATATTGAAGAAGGTACATGGTCAGAAGAGGAGATCGTGGATGTAGAATGGGAGGGTGATATTAATAGCTGGGGACATCGAGGCACTGTTCGCCTTACCACACCCGGTAATGAGCCATATGTCGTAGTCCTTGAGTCGGTTAAAGCTGTAGATGAATAATGTGTTATTGAGAAACCATCAATGAGACGAAGGGGACAGATATATCGATTTAGACTCTCTTTTAACTGTTAAATATTTTACCGTTAATGAGTTACTACCATTTTTGATTTCTTTCTGAACTCGGTGGGTGGCATCTCTTTTAATTCCTTAAACTGGGTGTTAAAGTGAGCCAATGTATTATAACCACTTTCATAGCAGATTTCAGTGACTGTTTTGTTGGTTACGCTAAGCATTTTGCATGCAAACCCAATGCGGACTTCCTTTAAAAAATCAAATAGGGTTTGTCCCGTTTTATTTTTGAAATACCGGCATAAAGATCCCGGGGTTATATTAACCAGGCTGGCAACCTCTTCTAATGAAATGTCTTTTTGAAAATTCACAAATATGTATTCATAAATTTTATTGACTTTTTGGAAATCCGATTGATTAGCTTGCTTAATATAGCCAGGGGTAGATAGAAATTCGTATTCTTCGGTTTCCAGGAGTAGACTAAATACTTTTAGAAGGTTTATGAGATTTTTTAACCCATCCAGTTGTAACATCTGTTCCAAACGATTTTGAATTTGAATTATTTGTGCTCCCTTGAAATACAGTCCTTGAGCTGCTTTATTCAGCATCTCAAGTATGGGCTTAAGCTCTGGGACATGAGTAAACACTGATTCAATTAAATCTTCTTGAAAATGAATTACGATGCATTTTGGACTCTGTTCCTGATACTCGCCCTTTACTTCCCAGCAGTGGGGTAGGTTGGGACCCATAAGTACAAGATCTCCTGCCTGGAAATTTGAAATGCTATCACCTACATACCTTTGCCCCCAGCCTCGTTTAATAAAATTTAATTCACAATTGCAGTGGGTATGTACTTTAGACGTATGAGCCCCTAAGTCATGTTCAGTTATTTGAAAAGATTTTTTATCCGGAACGAGAATTTTTTCGACAAGGAAATCCATGAAAAAAGAATTTTATGGGTTAAAATATCTGTTTTGCATGCAATGTTAATATAGTTTAAATATTTGGGAATATAGGTTGTATAGTTTTGTATTTATACAATTAATTATAACAAAATTAACACCACCTCCAAAAGGGGAGAGAGTTTTTTTTGCAGGTTATTTTTGAAATAAAGTAAATATGGCACTTGGGTAATGGGTTATTATGGGATAATTTTTCAGTAAGATGCTGCAAAACTATCTACGTATTTTTCCATTCGTGAAAATACTTTAATAATCAGGGAATTTTCCCTTGGTTTTTCCAATGACTGATTGAGTAGTTAGGCATAGATTTATTAAGAAAATTTGTAATCCAAAATATTAGCCTTTTGAATTAAAGATTTACTTTTGGCTGCAAAGTCGACAAAATACATATGACGAATATCGACATAGCTATTTTTTTTATTTATCTGATTGGAATTACTGTTTTTGGCGGTTCTTTTTATAAAAAGAATAAAACTTCATCTGCTTTTATTCTGGGTAATAATAATATTCCAGGATGGGTTATTGGGATGTCTATTTTTGCTACCTTTGTAAGTAGCATCAGTTATTTGGCTCTTCCCGGTCAGGCTTTTATGACAAACTGGAATGCATTTGTATTTAGCTTGTCTATTCCTGTTGCAATTGTTGTAGCTGTAAAAGTATTTGTTCCTCACTACAGAAAAGTCAATAGTCCTTCAGCTTATACCTATTTAGAAAATCGTTTTGGTTCATGGGCCCGGGCCTATGTATCAATTTGCTATTTACTAACCCAACTTATGCGCATTGGTATTATACTCTATCTGTTAGCATTGGCCATAAATGCTATATTTGGGTGGGATATTGCTACGATAATTATGATTACGGGTTTAACCGTAATTGTTTATTCTGTATTAGGGGGAATCCAGGCCGTTGTCTGGACCGATGCCATACAAGGAATTATTCTGATCGTTGGTGCAATCTTTTGCGTTGGATATATGCTATTTTCTCTGCCGGGAGGGTTTGAACAGATACTTTCTGTTGCTATGCAAGATAACAAGTTTAGCCTGGGTAGTTTTGATTTCAATGTCTTCCAGTCTACATTTTGGGTGGTCTTTATTTACGGCATCTTCATTAATCTTCAGAACTATGGCATTGATCAAAATTATGTGCAGAGATACGTAGCGGCTCGATCTGATAAGGAAGCTAAGCGTTCCGCCTTATATGGAGGGCTATTATATATTCCTGTTTCCATGCTGTTTTTATTTATAGGAACGGCACTTTACGTTTTTTATACCACATCGGCAGCACAATTACCCGTGGAGTTGATGGATGCGAATAAAAGCGACCGTGTATTTCCCTTCTTTATTGTTCAGCAGTTGCCAACAGGGATTACGGGTCTGCTTATCGCATCTATTTTTGCAGCAGGTATGAGTACCATATCTACAAGCCTTAACAGCTCAGCCACCGTCTTCTTAACTGATTACTATGAGCGATTTTTTAAAAGATCTGCTACTGAAAAGGATTCCATGAAGGTTTTATATATTTCATCTTTTCTAATCGGATCGGCAGGGATTGTGATTGGTTTATTATTGATTAATGTGACCAGCGCTCTTGATGCCTGGTGGAAATTATCATCGATATTTAGCGGGGGAATGCTTGGTCTGTTTTTGCTTGGTATTTTTACCCACAAAAAGAATGTTACAGGAGCAATATCTGGAGTCATTGCCGGTCTGCTTGTTATTCTGTGGCTGAGTCTTTCAAAGTTTTTACAGTTAGAAGAAACATTGGGATATCAAATCCATTCATACCTGACTATTGTATTAGGAACAACGACTATTTTTCTGGTCGGATTTATTATATCCGTTGTGAAAAGTGATGAAACAGAAAAAGGGCTCCAATCGGTACAGGAAAATTTATAAAGTATTATTAAACGCAGTATTTATTAAAACAATTAAGCTATCTCCATGAATAGATTAGAAGGCATAATACCACCTATGGTAACTCCACTTTTGGATGAGGAAAGGTTAGATGTCAAGGGACTTAACAATCTGATTGAACATCTTATATCCGGCGGCGTGCATGGTTTATTTATATTGGGTACTACCGGTGAAGGCCCGAGCCTAAACGATTCATTACGAATAGATTTAATTGAAAAGGTCTGTGAGATTGTAGAAGGTCGAATACCTGTTTTGGTCGGACTTATGGATAGTTCATTCAAAGAATCGGTATTGCTGGCTGAACAAGCAACAAAGTTAGGTGCCCAGGCAGTTGTTATAGCTCCTCCATGTTTTTTTCAAATTGGGCAGGATGAACTCTATCACTTTGTAGATCAATTGATTGATGAAATAACCTTACCTGTTTACCTTTATAATAATCCTGCTTTGACCAAGGTGTCTTTTGCATTGGAGTCTGCTCAAAAGCTTTTGCAGAAGGATAAGGTCAAGGGAATTAAGGATAGCTCAGGGGATATGATATTCTATCAAAATCTAGCGTCTTATACCGAAGCATCAGAAACCTCCTTATTTATTGGGCCGGAAGAATTACTAATGGAATCACTGCTGGTTGGGGGCGAGGGCGGTATTCCGGGAGGAGCCAATATTTTTCCCCAATTATATGTGGACCTCTATTCGGCAGGAAAGTCAGGCGATTGGCAGCAGGCACAAGAATTGCAGAAAAAAGTCATGAAGTTAAGCAACACTGTTTATCAAGGTGAAGGCTATGGAGCTGGAAGAGTGATCAATGGAATAAAAAGTACGCTTAAGCACTTAGGGGTTTGTAATGATTACATCGCCAAGCCACTAAGAAAAGCCGGACTTAATAAAGTAAAGCAGATCCAACAGTGGGTAAACTGATATCAAGAAAATTCTTTGAAATAGGGTGCTTGATATAAAATATCTCAGATATTTACGTTGAAGATTTTTAATAGGACAATATAACTTATGACCAAGACTAAATTAGTAATACTGATCTTGCCAATTGTGGTTCTACTTATTTTTGCAAGCAAAGGTAAAGGGCAGAATAAAAATGAATTTAAAAACCCTCACAATCCAGAACATGCAAGGGTTTATTCTGAGGAAGGGCGTTTTGCAGCTTGGCCTGCTAATCATGGAGTTTGGAGTTGGGGGAATGAAATATTATTCGGATTTGTAGAAGCAGATTTCTATGAAAAAGCAGCTGGATTACATACTTATGATCAAAGTACTGCTCGCAATAAATATGCACGGAGTTTGGATGGTGGTAGAACGTGGACTATTAAGGATGCTCATGATCTGGGGCAATCGGCAAGAGGATATGATCATGAAATCCCCAAACCAGAGGCCAATCAACCTCGGGAGATGAAAGAAGCAATGGATGATTTTACCGATCCAGGATTTATCCTGACTCTTCTCAGGGAGAATAACGATCACGGTCCATCACACTTTTATTATTCTAACAATAAAGGAACCTCTTGGAAAGGCCCTTTTCGATTTCCGAATTTGGGTACAGCTGGTATTGCTACGCGGACCGATTATATCGTAAACGGGGAGCAGAATCTGGGAGTGTTTCTTACTGTCGCCAAGAGTAATAAAGAAGAGGGAAGAGTAGCATATGCGCGCACTACCGACAGTGGATTGAACTGGGAAATTGTTTCCTGGATTGGGGAAGAACCCGGTGGTTTTGATATAATGCCATCCTCAATCCGCCTCTCGGAAACGGATATTTATACCACGATTCGTTCAAGGACACCGAAGGGTTTAGATCTCATTACCGCTTATTTATCTACGGACAATGGAAAAACGTGGAAAAAAATGCCTACCCCTGTCCATGATACAGGCCGGGGCGGATCTCCTCCAGCCTTATTACAGTTAGAGGACGGTCGCCTCGCATTGGCTTATATTTATCGGAGTGAGCACGGCTCAAGAGTAAATATTCGGTTGAGTGAGGATAATGGTCAGTCATGGAGCGACGAAATAATGTTGCGAGGTGGGGATGGTGCAAGCAGAGATGTAGGATATCCCCGCATGGTTCAAAGGCCAGATGGCAAATTGCTCATTATTTATTATTGGAATCACGCATTACTTGAAGATGCTACCCCTTACCGATACATAGCAGCTACTATAGTTGATCCTAAAAACCTATAGGTGACTAAAAAACTTAGTTGATAGTTTCTAAACATGTCTAAAAACTATGTGATAGGAATTGATGTCGGCACCGGCTCAGCTCGTGCCGGCATTTTTGACCGGAAGGGGACGATGGTCGCATCCCATAGTGAGCAGATCCAGATGTGGAAACCCACAACGGATTTTGTTCAACAATCCTCAGGTGATATCTGGAAGGCCTGTTGCTCGGCAGTAAAACAAGCAATTGCAAAAGCTGAGATTGACCCTGCCCATGTGCAGGGTATAGGCTTTGATGCCACTTGCTCACTGGTTCTTTTAGGGGAAGGTGATCGTCCGATAACGGTCAGTCCCGAAGGACAAGAAGAACAAAATATCATCGTCTGGATGGACCACAGGGCGAAGAGGGAAGCCGAGCAGATTAATCGAACCGGACACGAGGTGCTGGATTACGTTGGTGGAAAAATCAGCCCGGAAATGCAGGCGCCCAAGCTGCTCTGGCTCAAACAGCATATGCCAGGCACATGGGGAAAGGCCAGAAAATTTTTCGATCTGGCTGATTTCCTGGTGTACCGGTCTACAGGCATGGACGTGCGGTCGGTTTGTACGACCACCTGCAAGTGGACGTATATGGCTCACGAGAAATCAGAGGCTGAAGGAAGCATCGGACAATGGGACGATTCTTTTTTCAAGACGATCGGTTTGGAAGATATTCCTGATAACAATTACCAAAAAATAGGCCGTTCTATCCGTCCGGTCGGCGAATCGGTCGGCAGTGGTTTAACGGATGAGGCGGCCCGTCAACTTGGACTTGCCCCCGGAACGGCCGTTGGTGTCGGTATTATCGACGCGCATGCCGGCGGACTGGGCCTGCTGGGCATGAGTCTTGAAGAGAATGAGGATATCAAGTTAGAAAATAACATCGCGTTAATTGGCGGGACCTCCAGCTGTCACATGGCCGTATCGGATGATCCGATATTTGTGGACGGCGTGTGGGGGCCCTACTACTCAGCGATGATTCCGGGCATGTGGCTCACCGAAGGCGGCCAATCAGCGACCGGTGCGCTGATTGATCATATCATTTTTTCCTCCGATCAATCTGAAAAGCTGCGCGATAAGGCCCAGGAAAAGGGGGCATCGGTATATGAGTTGCTCAACCAGCGGCTGTATAAATTAGCTAAGCGCCGAAAACTGCAGGATGTAAGCATGCTCACTAACCGGCTACACCTGTTGCCCTACTTCCACGGCAACCGGTCCCCCCGCGCCAACCCATCGCTGCGGGGCGGCATCAGCGGGCTTACCTTATCCGACACCCTCGATGGGCTTGCCCTGCAGTATTTAGCCGGCATCCAGGGCGTGGCCTACGGCACCCGTCATATCATTGAAACGATGAACCAGAGCGGGTATTCCATTACGAATATTGTGGCCACCGGTGGTGGAACCAAGAATGATCTTTTCCTTAAAGAACATGCCGATATCTGTGGTTGCCCTATCACCCTTCCGGAGGAACCGGAGGCGGTGCTGCTGGGTAGCGCCGTGCTGGGTGCCGTGGCTGCCGGGACCTATCCGAGCGTTTTAGAAGCCATGCAACAGATGAATAGCGTGGGCCGAGTGATAACCCCAAATGGAAGCAAGGTGAAAGCCTATCATGACGCGAAATATAAGGTGTTTCATAAAATGTATGAGGATCAATTATCCTATGCAGAGATCATGAATAAAGCAAAAGAGCAGGTAATGACATCGCAGGAACGCAACTGATGAACCAACGTTAATAATTTAATCTATTTACCATGAGTACCGAGCAATTTTTTCAACAAGCGAATGATCCTCACCAACAGCGCGTCATTGGCCGAATGCCCAAAGTCGGTATTCGTCCAGTGATTGACGGTCGCCGCAAAGGTATTCGGGAATCCCTGGAAGGACAAACGATGGATATGGCCCAGCGGGCCGCTGATCTCATTACTAACAGCGTGCGGCATGCCCACGGCGAGGAGGTCGGGTGCGTCATTGCGGACCGGTGTATCGGTGGGGTAGCCGAGGCAGCCCAAGCGGACGAAAAGTTTGGCCGCGAAGGCGTTGGTTTAACCCTGACAGTTACGCCCTGTTGGTGTTACGGATCAGAGACGATGGATATGCACCCGACTCGGCCCAAGGCCATCTGGGGATTTAACGGAAGTGAGCGCCCAGGAGCAGTATATCTGGCAGCCACCAAGGCAGCCCACGATCAGAAAGGCTTGCCGGTATTTACCATCTATGGTAGCGAGGTACAAGAGGTAGATACCGAGACTATCCCCGACGATGTGCAACAGAAAATCCTGCAATTTGTCCGCTCGGGACTGGCTGTGGCCACCATCAGGGACAAATCTTATCTCTCCATCGGCTCGGTGTCAATGGGTATTGCGGGCTCTATGGTTGATCCCGACTTTTTTGAGGATTACCTGGGCATGCGCTGCGAGTTTGTGGATATGTCGGAGCTGACCCGCCGCATTGAAGAAGATATTTATGACCAGGATGAATTTGACCGGGCACTGGAGTGGGTGGATGAGTTTTGCGAAGAAGGCAAGGATTTTAATGACGAGGAGAAGCAACTTAGTCGGGAGAGGAAAGACCAAAATTGGGAAACGGTGGTGAAGATGACGCTTATCATCCGCGATTTGATGGTGGGCAATCCCGCTCTTGGTGAAATGGACTACAAAGAAGAAGCAATGGGCCATAACGCTATCGCCTCGGGCTTTCAGGGCCAGCGGCAGTGGACGGATCACTACCCCAATGGCGATTTCTCCGAGGCGATCCTCAACTCTTCGTTCGACTGGAACGGGATTCGCGAGCCCTATACGGTGGCCACCGAAAATGACACCCTGAATGCTGTTTGTATGCTGCTGGGACATCAGCTGACCAATGCTGCTCAGATATTTGGTGATATCCGAACCTACTGGAGCCCGGATGCGGTACAACGAGTAACCGGACATACGTTAAGCGGCCGGGCTGAAAACGGTATTATTCACTTTCTAAATTCCGGCTCGGCAGCGCTGGACGGCATCGGCAACCAAAAAGAAGACGGTGAGCCCGTGATGAAACCGTTCTGGGATATTACCCCGGAAGAAGCCAAAACCGCGCTCGATGATACTAAGTGGTGCCCGGCCAACCTAGAGTATTTCCGTGGCGGCGGATTTTCTTCGCAATTCCTTTCTGAAGGCGGGATGCCCGTAACGATGACACGCATTAATATTATCAAGGGCTTGGGGCCGGTATTGCAGATTGCCGAAGGCCACACTGTTGAGTTGCCCGAGGACGTTCACGAAACGATCAACCAGCGCACGGATCCATCCTGGCCCACTACGTGGTTTGCGCCTCGGCTGACGGGAAGCGATGCATTCATCGATGTATATTCGGTGATGAACAATTGGGGCAGCAACCATGGCGTGTTGTCATACGGTCATATAGGCGATGAGTTCATTACCCTGGCTTCCATGCTGCGCATTCCGGTAGCGATGCATAACGTGCCCCGCGAGCGTATGTTCCGTCCCAGCGGCTGGGCCGCCTTTGGTACTAAAAACCTGGAAAGTGCGGACTTCAGGGCTTGCCAGAACTTCGGGCCGCTACATCGAAAAGTTTAACTTTCCACATCTTTAGCATATTTTTTATGAAAAAGATCATCAACATCCAATAATTATTTTATAGCTCCGGATATGATTTGCCACCAATAGACACAAGGTGTTATTTCGATATTCGAGAGTGTCTTGGAGTGCTTTCTTACACCAAGATTGAATTAGCCCGATCGTCTATACTTGAGGCTTAAATTTTATTAAGTGGGATAAAAAAGAATACGTCCCCATATTAGGGACCCTAAGTGACGGGCATTGATTATAAACTATTTGGCTGGTGGGGCGTACGGGAACAAACGAACGGGATAGCACTCGTTCACACCATGTCTGCAGGCCGTCCTGGGGTGATTATTAGCATTTCGGGGTACGAAGCAGGGGTATCTGCCGGATAACCGGCGGCTATATCAAGTGGCTATGATAAAATCTCTATCTTTATGCTGAAAGCTGTTGAACCGCTGGTGCTATGCAAATAGTTAAATAAACTTAGTTAAAACTTGTATTTAGGAAAAACATTTGCCTTATTTCGAGAGCAGACAATAATACTTATTGTTTTCGGCTATTGCCTTAAAGCGCATATCCCCAATAACCCCGTTATGATGGGAAGTAGATGAAATGGAAGGAGTCGATTTTCAGTATGCTAAAATAAATACGGGACAATTTCAGTCGGGCCGCCTCTTTATAAGTGGGAAGGATAGGGAATCCTCTGATAGATACAATCTTTTTTAGCAGTTCATGGTCACAGGTCACCGGCAGCACCAAATAACGTGCGATGTTTATTCAGTCCAATGGATCAGATGAATGGGGAACATACAGTGAGGAAGAGCTGTGGGCCGAATATCGCACCGGCAAC
>DATGUX010000056.1:0-12074 GCA_035300985.1 Fodinibius sp. | reverse complement strand
AAGAAGCTCAAGAGGTGTTAGCCAACCATGGTTTGCGTTACGAACTGGCTGATCGCCGATCCAATGAATCCTATCCGGCCAATTATGTTATTGACCAGACACCAGCCCCTGCCAAAATTGTTAAACCCGATCGGAAGGTCTATTTGACCGTCAATATTGAGACCAATCCTACGGTTGAAGTTCCCAAAGTCGTAAATTTGTCCTTTAGAAATGCCCGGATTCAGCTTCAGGATAACGGGCTAAAAGTAGGAACGGTAAGCTACGAATCATCTCGTTTTAAAAACAGCGTTCTCAGCCAGTCTAAGCCGCCGGAGACCATTGTACCGAAGGGGACCATGATAGAGCTTACCGTCAGCGATGGACTGGGAGGCAAACTGGTTGAGCTTCCGGATTTAAAGGGTCTTAAACTCTCGGAGGCGCAACAAATAATACGTGAGAAGGGGCTGCGAGTCAGAGAAATAAAATTCAAGCCCTCACGAGAAGTTACTCCTAATACCGTCTTAAGTTATGATCCGGCAAAAGAGGAATTGCTGGAAGGAGAAAGCCTTAAGCTTATTATATCAGAAAAATTTGGTAATAAAGAAGAAAGCGAAGCCGGCGCCGTTGTCGATACGACCGCTAACTAAACTCCAGTTACTACACAATACAACCTACTATGACTGATCAGCTTCCCATCTTAGCGCCCTCCATTTTAGCGGCCGACTACAGCCAGCTCGGGGCCCAGATTGAGGAATGCAATAAAGCGGATACTCAATGGATCCATTGCGACATTATGGATGGTCATTTTGTGCCGAATATCAGCTACGGCCCCGATATAGTTAAAGCTGCTGCCCAAAGTACAGATGCTTTTATAGATGTACACCTTATGATTGAGCATCCGGATAATTTTATTCAGGCCTTTGCAGAGGCCGGGGCTGATCAGATTACCGTACATCAGGAGGCCTGCACGCATCTGCATCGAACCATCCAAAATATCCACAGTTATGATATTGCCGCCGGCGTTGCAATTAATCCGGCTACGCCGCTGCAAATGCTCAAACCCGTGTTGAATGAGATCGATCTGGCATTAGTAATGAGCGTGAATCCCGGCTTTGGCGGACAAACATTCATCCCCAAAACTTACGACCGACTGCGGGAAATGCATGCGATGCGCCAATCCGCAGACGCCCGTTTTCTTATTGAGGTTGACGGCGGTGTTAATCCGGAAAATATCCAAAAGGTAACGCAGGCCGGTGCCGATATATTAGTGGCCGGCAGCGCCGTTTTCAAATCAAAGGATATTCCACAACAAATAAAAGAGCTTAACAAACGAGCCCGGACTGGCAGAGGAACGATAGCGTAGCAAGAATATACCCTATAGTTTCGATGCTTCTCCTTTTACAAAAACCAATAGAATTTTTGTATTTTGCGGGACCGTAAGATGAATAAATGAGGATCTATTATCGCAGATCAATCAACCGTCAGTAAACAGACGTACCAAATCAAAGAGGTGGAACCTGTACTGGTGTTGGGATTCAGAGATGAGCACTTGAATAAAGTTGATGACGCTTATCCCGACACGAAGCTAACCGCCCGCGGCAGCAGTATTAAAATGGATGGCCCTGAAGAGGACATCCGTGAGCTTAGCAAAATTTTTGCCGAGCTTGAAGCCATGGCAAACCAAAATGGTGACCTCACTAAGCAGGATGTGAATACCGTTCTGGCCCTCAAGCAAGAACACGAACCATCTCCCCCGCCCAATCCGCTGCGCAGCGTAAACGCCAGTGGCGACTTTATTCTCAATACCTATGACGGCGAGCCCATCACCGCTAAAACGCCCGGCCAAAAACAGATTGTTGAAGCTTCGGCCTCCAATGATATTGTATTTACCATTGGACCGGCCGGAACCGGTAAAACGTACACTTCGGTGGCACTGGCAGTTAAGGCGCTGAAAGAACAAAAAGTAAAAAAGATTATATTGGCGCGTCCCGCCGTCGAAGCAGGAGAAACCCTGGGCTTTTTGCCGGGTGATCTTCGCGAAAAAATTGACCCCTATCTGAGGCCACTCTATGATGCGCTCGAAGATATGATTGAATATGACCGGCTGGAGCTGCACCTGGCTAAAGGCGCTATCGAAATTGCTCCGCTGGCTTATATGCGGGGACGCACGCTCAATAATGCCTTCGTCATTCTGGATGAAGCTCAAAATGCCACCAATATGCAAATGAAGATGTTTCTTACCCGCATAGGCTTTAACAGCCGGGCTATTATAACCGGAGACATTACCCAAACCGATCTGCCACGAAAACAGCAATCAGGGCTTATTTCTATCCAGCGCATCCTTAAAGATATTGAGGGGATTTCATTCGTCTATTTGGATGAAAACGATGTTGTGCGGCACCGACTTGTTCGTGAAATTATCGAGGCCTACGACCGGCATGAAAATAAAGGATAAGTGATGGGGCCACTGTCTTTTACTGCTCATTAATTCCTATATCTACTTCTACAAATGGCAAATTCTCAAAATAAGACCACGCCATATCCGCTGTACGAAGGCACATTTTCTGTTGGCTTGGATAAAAAATTCAACCGCATTGGCCGTGAAGATCCTCCGGCTAAAGGCGCCCTGAAGATTGCCTTAAATCCATTTTTAATCCGGTCCGATGATAAAAAGATTCTGTTTGATGTTGGGATTGGCGATTTTGGAGAAGATACGAGTACCGAGATCATTAAAGAAAATCTGGCCGACCACGGCCTTACCGAATACGATATTACTGATATCTTTGCCAGCCATCTCCATTATGACCATATTGGCGGCCTTGCGGGGCGAGCCTCCGGCTATTGGGAGCTCACCTTTCCTCAAGCCAATTTATGGGTCTCCCGGCAAGGGTGGGAAAAAGTGATCGCCGAGGAAGACTATTATGATGAAGAAAAAACGGCTTTCCTTCATTTCATCGATGCCAAAGCTGAACTTCAATATCTGGAGGACGGCGACCGGCCCTATCCGGAAATTTCCGTCAAGACCATAGGCGGCCATACAAAATTTTCTCAACTGCTCCTTTTTGATGATGGAGCCCGGCGCTATCTTATGGCAGGCGACGTATTAGCGAAATGCGGAGAAGTAAACAGAAACTTTGCCGCTAAATATGATTATGATGCCAAACAAAGCATGAAGGCACGCAAACAGCTTATTCACAAGGCCTATGAGGAGCAGTATACTATCATGGCTTATCACGACTCACACCACCCCCTGTTTCGGCTCTCCGATTATGACAAACAGCAGGGTTACAAAATCGACCCTATTTCATGAGTACCCTTCCCGATTTTATCCGTGAAATTCTTGATTATTTAAACAGCCAGCAGTTGCCTGAAAAGATAGATGCCGGCATTATTTTAGGCTCCGGACTGGGAAGCTTTGCAGCAGAAGTACGGCAGCCCGTAGTCGTTCCCTATGAGGATATTTCAACGATGCCCCAAACATCGGTTGCCGGCCATGAGGGGAAGCTAATTTTCGGGATGATAAATGATAAAAAGGTGCTCGCTTTCTCGGGCCGTTTTCATCATTATGAAGGCTTTTCCTTCGAGCAAACGGCCACGCCCGTATATTTATCGAAGGCACTTGGTGCGCACAAGCTTATTATCTCAAATGCGGCCGGCGGCATCAATACTTCATTTAATGTCGGCGATTTAATGGTCATTGAGGATATCATTCGTGGTAATGGGCTTATCTCGCCGACGGGTGTCCGCAGACATGCCTATCGCCATCATCAATGGGTGGATACGGTCCGCTCTCTGGCTGCAAATATAGGCCTGACTACCCGCCAGGGAACCTATATGTATGCCAAAGGCCCTAATTATGAGACCAAGGCCGAGATTCGGGCCTTCCGGCGTATGGGAGGCGACGCTGTTGGGATGTCTACCGCACCTGAACTTTTTGAAGCTGCGCGATTGGAGCTTAAGTCAGTGGCCGTTTCACTGATCAGTAATATGGCAGCGGGCCTAACCCGGGATCGACTAAACCATGAAGAAGTTAAAGCCGCCGCCGATTCGCGCAAAGAAGACTTTGCAAAGCTGGTAAAAGAGCTTGTGCAAAAGTTTTAGCAATGGAAGCTCTGCATAACTTATTGAAAGATACAGACCATCTTTAGTAATGATCTGTATCAAAATTATCGCCTGTAGGCCACTCTGATGGTGGTCTAAACTATTTATCTCCCGTCTTAAAGGTTTGGGCAACTTCATTAAGCATAATATTTAAGGATTCCACACCAGCTCCCCCCGAAAGGTACCAGGCTGCGGGATCCAAATAAATGATTTTATCATTCTTATAGGCATTGGTCTGTTGAATTAATTGATTTTCAATCTCCTCTTTATTCAATGGCTGATCACCAATAGCGGCACTCCGATCAACAATATATAGGATATCCGGATTAGTCTGCTGGATAAATTCATTGGAGACACGTGCCCCGTGGATATCCGTTTCCAGCCCTTTCTTGGCTTCTTCTATTCCTAAAGCGTCGTGCACAAGCCCAAAACGAGAGCCGCTGCCGTAGGCGCTAAATCTTCCCCGGTTGTGCAATACGACCAAGGCCTCCGCCTCAGACTGTTTAGCTTTTGTTCGTATCTTTTTCGCCTTTTCTTTAATATCGGTCAGGGCTGAATCAAATACCGCCTGATGATCAAAAATCTTGCCTAAATCATTGAGGTTTTTCTCAAGCGCCTTTATCTGTCCGTTTACAATAGAAGAAGGCATAATCGTCGGAGCAATCTGCGACATATCCTCATAGGTATCACTGAGACGTCCTCCAATGATTATAAGATCAGGCTGTAGCTCGTTGATCTTTTCCATGCTCACCTCTACCAAATTCCCTAAATCAACAACGGAAGTGTCATTCTCGTATTTGCTTAGGTAATTCGGCAGGCCTGTTTTGGGAATCCCGACCACATTGGCATCAACAAGTTCTACGTTTTCCAAGGCACCGAAATCCAGTACTACCACTCTTTGCGGATTAACGGGCACCTGTACGGTATCAAGGGCATGGGTAATGGTTACGGTATCTCCCGTTGGCTGCTTACGATTTTCCTCGCTGTTACAGGCTGTAAAGGCAAAAAAAGTTGCCAGGATAAGAAGGTGAAGTGATTGTTTCATTAGTCTGTCTTTTTATAGATTATGGTTAAAGTAATTACACGTTTTTTTACCGTTACGCTCTGTTATGGCGCAATTGATATCGAACACATCCTGCAGAATTTGTTCAGTAATAATTTCATTGGTGATGCCGTAATATTCAATATTTCCATCCTTTAAAGCGGCTATATAATCTGAATAATGCGAGGCAAAATTGATATCATGCAGCACTATGATAATGGTTTTGTCCAGCTCATCAGCCAGCCTTCTAAGGATGGTCATGATCTGAACCGAATACTTCATGTCTAAATTATTCAAGGGTTCATCCAGCAGGATATATTCCGTATCCTGGGCCACTACCATGGCCAGATAGGCTCGTTGCTTCTGCCCCCCGCTGAGCTCGTCAAGATAAGAGTCTTGGATCTCCTCGAGGCTTAGAAAGCGAATGGCTTCCTCTATCTTTTGATGATCCTCCTCCTTTAGCCGTCCCTGCGAATAAGGAAAGCGTCCAAATGAGACTAACTCCTCAACGGTGAGTTTCAGCCCTACATTATTAGACTGTCTCAAGATCGATAAATGCCGGGCCAGCTTTTTATTTTTGAATTCTGTTATCTTTTTACCATCCATGGCAATCGTCCCCTGATCCTGCTCCAACAAGCGACTTATAATGGACAGCAGCGTACTTTTCCCTGCACCATTACTGCCGATCAGGGAGATAACCTTCCCTTTTGGAAATTGCATGGTGATATTGTCCAGCACCATATTATTACCGTACGATTTGGATATATCTTCTGCTTTAATCATATCTTTTTAAGGCCTAATAATAGATATAAGAAGTACGCACCGCCCACTAAGTTGATTATCGTCGTGATTGGCGTGGAAAGATGAAAAAGGTGTTCCGTTAAAAACTGACCGCCAATGATCAAAATAGCCGTAACCAGGCAACAGGCAGCAATAGTCAGGCTGTGTCTGTAGGTTTTCAACAATTCGTAAGTAAGATTCGTTACCATTATTCCGAGAAAGGTGATCGGCCCGATTAAAGCGGTTGAAATGGAAACCAGAATGGCAATAATCACTAAAAAGATCTGTACCATTCGCTGGTAGTTTATACCCAAACTTATGGCTTGATCCCTGCCTAATGAAATAACATCCAGGTATTTGGTCAGCCTGAATCCTATAATTAAGGTTACAACCATGATAACCGCTGAATAGCCGAGCAAATCCTTATTGATGTTGCTGAAGGAGGCAAACATTTTTCCCTGAATAATAAAGAAGTCATTGGGATCTATAATCAGCTGCATAAAAGAGCTCAGAGAATGAAACAAAATGCCCAGCACCAATCCAATAAGAACCAATAAATAGATATTGTCTTTGCCCTTTCGGTATATGAGAATGTACAGCATAAAGGCAAAGCCGATCATGCATACAACGGACAGCATAAAGTTATCGAAGCTGTTGAGTACTTTAAAAGTCTGATCACCATAGATATAAACAATGACCGTTTGCAGCAGCATGTAAACCGATTCAAAGCCCATGATGGAAGGCGTTAGAATTCGGTTGTTTGTCAGAGTCTGAAAGGTGACCGAAGAGTATGCTACACAGCAGGCTACGATAGCCATTGCCGATACTTTCACTGATCTTAACCCTAAGGCGTACTCCCATCCCCGGCCCAAATCATAGCTCATAAACAGAGCAACAGCCCCCAAAAGGCCTATCGCAAGGAGAACGAATATGTTACGGTGATGCCTCATCGCTGTCGCAATAACAGGATTAGAAAGATCACGCCTCCTATGACGCCCACCATCATTCCGATCGGGATTTCATAGGGAAATATCACGAGGCGTCCTATAATATCGCAGATCACTAAAAAAGTGGATCCGAACAGGGCCACAAAGGGCAACGTTTTTTTAATATTGTCGCCATAAATAATGCTTACGATATTGGGTACCACTAATCCTAAAAAAGAGATCGATCCGGCAATAATCATCACCGCACTGACGGTAAGCGATACACAAAACAAGCCGATATTCATCACGGCCCGGTAGTTTAAACCCAGATTTTTAGCAAAATCCTGGCCCATCCCGACGACGGTAAATTTATTGGCATACAGATAAGTGAGGATCGTGGCGGGCAAACTTACATATATCAGCTCATATCGTCCTTCCAGAATGCCCGAAAAATCGCCCATCATCCAGGCATTCATCTGCTGAACGATATTCAGGTTTACCGCTGCGAAGGTAGATATTGAACTGAGAATCCCCCCGAACATGAGCCCTACCAGCGGAACAAATATTACATTCCGGTAACGGATACTTTCAACCATTTTTAAAAAGATGAGACTGGCCAGAAAGGTAAAAGCGAAGGCAAAAAGAGCTTTGACCAGCATACTGCTTGCAGGAATTAGGATAATACTGGCCAATATGCCCATTTTAGCAGCATCAAGGGAACCGGCCGTTGTGGGCGACACAAACTTATTCTGTGTCATCTGCTGCATGATCAATCCGGATATGCTTAACCCGACGCCGGCTATAATAAGTGAAACAGTACGCGGAATACGGCTGATAAAAACCAGCCGTAGCTTTTCCGTATTTTGGTTTATGATATCAAAAATTGAGATATCCGCCACCCCTACAAAGAGGGAAATGAGTGAGCAGATAAGTAAAATAAGTGAAAGACCAAGCTCTCTTCGGTGCTGCTGCAGCTTCCCGATTACTAATTCACCGCCTGCATAAAGCAGCCCCGGTATCCGGGCCGGATTCTTTGTAGCATGCTTGAATTTATAAATGAATGAAAAACGGCTGGACATCTTTTCCCTGTTAGCTGTATTTTACTCCCGCCAAAAGTATCCGGCCATTGTTAAAGAGGGATGATGGTAAAGGAAGGCCCATAGCAATAAGCGTGCGGGGCTTTGCAAATAGAATGATTCTTTTGACATGCTGTTAAATCGGACTACAAGATTTGATCTGGGTGGCCTTAATTTAGACCAAATCTAAACTGATTTCAGCAAAAAAACAAATCCCATACTCACCATACAAGGCCCAACTGCTAAGGTTTTACGACTTTAAACATTTGGGTTAATTCGAAAGATTATGCTTCCTCAATTACGTACTAGTCATGATCTTATTGCCCATAATCCGTTTGTGCCTCTCTTAGCGTACATTCTATACGTTACTTAATTTTTTAACAGAGATTTAGCATTATTCGTTTGAATTCAATAAACCAATAACATAGATTTGCACATTATTTAAATTAAGTCTAAATAAAATAAATCTACCACATCATCTTGTCCCCAGTAGAACCAAGGCTTGTGGCAACAATATCAAAAATGAAACAACGACTCTTTCTGGTGATTATCCTAATGGGGATTCATTCAGGACTACTTCAAGCTCAACAAAGTAACAGCACTATTCACGGCACTGTTCAAACTCAGGAAGGTGAGCCCGTTTATCAGGCTTATATTCATCTCAAAAATACTGGGTTTTATACTCAAACAGACCAAGATGGTCAATTTTCGTTATCGGCTCCTCCCGGCACTTATCAGCTGGTAGTGTCGCGGATAGGTTATGAAGATCAGGTTTTGGAAGTCGCCCTGAAATCCAATACAGAGGAAGAACTGAATATTATATTGGCTGTAGATCCGGAAATGGCCCTGGACGAGGTAATGGTTTTTGGCAAATCCGTAACCCGGGAAGTGAACGAGAGCGCCTATAATGTATCTGCCATAGATGCTCGTGCACTCCATAATACAACCATGGATCTCTCCCAGGCACTGGATCAGATCTCCGGCATCAAAATACGCAAAAGCGGAGGGGTTGGTTCCAATACCAGTATTTCTCTGAATGGCTTCAGCGGACGACATATTAAGTTTTTCCTCGACGGTATTCCGATGGAGGGATACGGTCCGGCTTTTCAGATGAACAACATTCCCGTAAATATGGCCAAACGTATTGAAGTATATAAAGGCGTGGTCCCGATACGTTTTGGCTCCGATGCATTGGGAGGAGCTATCAATATTGTGACTAACGACCGGGCCAATACCTACCTGGATGCTTCCTACTCCTTCGGCTCATTTAATACCCACAAATCTTATATCAATGCCGGCTACACCTCTGAATCCGGGTTCACCGCCAGCCTGAATGCCTATCAGAATTATTCCGACAACAACTATAAAGTGAATGCCAAAATCCTGGATCTGGACAGCAATATCTTTCGGGAGAACCGCGAAGAAGTGCGACGGTTCCACGATGGTTACCACAATGAGGCTATCATTGCTAAAGCGGGCGTAGTTAATAAATCATTTGCTGATAAGCTTTTAGTAGGACTTACGATTGGCAGCGAATACGATGAGATTCAGCATCCCGCGGATATGTCGTTCGTCTATGGAAAACGCCATAAAGAAGCGAACACGCTTATCCCTTCTATCCTGTATAAAAAGGAGGATCTTTTCACAAAAAACCTTAATGTTTCATTAAACGCATACCGCAATTTTGGCGACGCCACGCGCATCGATACGGTACGCCGGCGATATAACTGGCTGGGAGAGTATATAGAGCGAGATCGTCGTGGTGAACTTTCGTACACGCACTATAAGTTTAACAATCGCAATAGCACGGCCAATGCCAATATTACCTACACCTTTTTTGACCGGCACGCTATAACGATCAATAATTCATTCACCGGCTTTTCAAGAAATGGACACGATAAGGCTGAGCCTTCTCCTACCGATGGTCATCCAAGCAAAACATTTAAAAATGTGCTGGGTATCGGATATAAATTTAAATACAATGACCGCTGGAATACCTCTCTGTTTTTAAAGCATTACAGCAACAAGGTTCAAAGTTATGTGGATCCGGATGGAGGTAATGACTACGCAAATTATGATATCACTACCTATAACACGGGTTATGGAGTGGCAAGCACCTATTTTATTACCGAAGACCTGCAGATAAAAGCATCATACGAACAAACATATCGCTTGCCCACCGGACGAGAGTTATTCGGCAGCAGTGACGGCATCCAGGTTGGCAATGTAACGCTGAATCCCGAGAACAGTGACAATATAAACCTGGGCTTCGGTTACAGTACAGTTATCGACCAAACGCACTCCCTGAACTTTAGTGCCAACTTCATTTACCGCGAAATAAAGGACTACATCCGCCGTGAAATACGCACCAGTACCGGCACCTCGGGCGCCATCAACGAAGGGCTGGTAGAAAATAAAGGATTCGATACCAAATTCCGGTACTCGTACAAAAATTTATTCACTATTGGAGGCACCTTTACCTACCAGGATATCCGGAACAAGCTGAAGTACCGTAATAACAGCACGGTTGTTAGTACCATATATAACGACCGCGTCCCCAATGTGCCTTATATGCACGGCAATGCCGACCTGACGTTCTTCTTTGATAACGCAATCTGGAGGGGCGATAACCTCAGCCTGGGCTATAATATGCGGTACGTCCACCAGTTTTATTACGATTGGCAGAGCTATGGAGGCATCACCATACCAACCCAGTTCTCACACGACCTTACTGCAACTTATAAATTTAAGAACGGCCGTTACAACATCACTCTGGAAGCCCGCAATATTACCAACGAGGATTTATTTGACAGATACAGCCTGCAAAAACCCGGGCGGCGCCTTTCCATCAAACTACGATACTTTATCAACTAATAATCATCAATCTCCAAAAAACACAATCACAATAATGAAATCACTCAAGCTCTTAACCTATCTCATTGTAAGCGGGAGTTTACTGTTCACATTAAGCTCCTGTGACGAGGCCAGCACTTCGCCCGGCGGTGGCGAGGATAACGGCGAAGTATCCGAAACCCAGTATGCCATTGCTGCCAGTTCGGGTGAAAATTCTTACCTGCTGCAAACGGATAATGTGGCCAGCGGGTCGGTAAGCGCCCAAAGTGAGGAGGCTATCCAGGTATTGGGGAACCGTAGCTGGTTTTTCTTTGAAGATATCGCGGCTTACAGTTTTCTCTATGCCAAAGGAGAACCCGGGACTGTCTCATCATATGTGTTAAATGATCAGGGGCAACTTACTAAACGGCAAGAACTTGGACTTTCAGTTTCCATGCAAGTTCGAGGTGATTATAAAGATAACCTGCTTGTGGGATACTCCTCGCGATCGCACACCGATCCCGTTGCAACATTTTATAAAATTAATGCCACAACCGAAGCTATTTCAGATGAAATTGTCGTTCCAACCGACACCCTTGCTCCGCAAGGCGAAATTGCCTACTTCACCGATATTGCCCAGTATGGCGACTATATTCTTGCGGGATTCCGTACTATTTCCGGGGGAGCAGATGATGAGCTGGGAACCTTTGGATCGGAACACCTTAACGAAACCTTCATCGCTGTTTACGATAAAAACTTCAACCCCGTGAAAGTTATACATGATAAAGGCCGAACGGGACAAATTGCCGGACAAACAAGATCGCAGGGCCGAACCGGCATTGATCAAGTAGACAACGGCGATGTGTATGTATTCTCCTCTGCTATCGAGGCGCCCGATGTACCTTCCGGCGTATTGAAAATTAACGAAGGAGAGCTGGCCTTTGACCAAGACTATTTCTTTAATATCAGTGAAGCCTCCGGCGGATCCGACGTTTATCGCACCTATTATATGGGCGGTACTACCTTTATTGTTCGGATGTTTGACGGCCAGGCATCTGCAAATCCAGATGTTTCCAGAACCGGCTTTGCTGTTGTCGATGTTGCCCAAAAAACTTTTACCTGGGTTGAAGACGGTGTGCCATCTGAAATATCGGCTATCAGTGCTCCCTATATTGATAAAGACAATAATCAATTGGTTTATGGCATCACCACGCCTGATACGCGTCCACACCTGTACAGCATCGATCCGGAAACGGCGACGATGACGCAAGGCACAGAAGTAGTAGCTGAAGGTATACTTGGTATCGGAAAACTGACAATTCAGTAATCCTTTATCTT
>DATGUX010000055.1:0-4648 GCA_035300985.1 Fodinibius sp. | reverse complement strand
AGGGATAAAATTCTTCAGCGTATTCAAAGCAAAGGTTCTGTACGAGTAGACAAAATGAGCGAAGAATTTGATGTATCCACCGTAACCATTCGAAATGATCTGGATTTTTTTGAAAAAAAGGGATTAATCCATCGCACTTACGGCGGAGCATTGCTGCTTAATAATGTGTATAGAGATCCATCTCTTGAGGAAAAAGAAAAGATTAATGTCGAAGAAAAGCGACTGATTGCAGAACATGCCGCGAAAGTAATAAAAGACGGAGAATCCATTATCCTGGATTCGGGTTCTACGACCCGCGAAATAGCATTGCGCCTTAAGGACCGAAAAAATATTACGCTCATGACCAATGGCATTAATATTGCCTTGGAACTTGCGGGTGCCACTGATCTTGAAATAATGCTTACCGGGGGCGTGCTTCGCGATAAATCTTATTCCCTGGTAGGACCGGAAGCAGAGCAGACGATGCAAAATTACTACTTCGACAGGCTTTTTCTGGGCGTGGATGGCTTAGATTTTGAACATGGCCTTACTACTTCAAATCCACTGGAAGCTCAGCTGAATCGTGTAATGGTACAACGGTCTAACAGCGTGGTTGCCGTTACTGATTCTTCAAAATTCGGCCGGCACAGTTTTTCTTATATCTGTGATTTAACGCCTATAGACATGATTATTACGGATAAAAACATTCAACCCGAATATGAGGAAAAGTTTAAAACCCGTGATATTAACGTGGTGAAGGTGTAAGTAATTTAAAATCGGAATAACGCTGGCGCGTAGTTTTCGCCCATTTATATTTCATGAACTTGCCGCCAGTTTGTAACTTGTGACAGGTTCGTGAGATGAACTACTACAAGTCACAGACTTGCGGTAGTAGTGACCTCATGAATGTCGGGCTGCAACAAACATCTATCTGTCATGATAGACGGTATCGTTTTTGGGCATTAGTGCGATAAATCTTATCCAGTATTCCTTTGGACAGTTTTAGCCCCAGGAAGGAAGCGTTTACTTGTTCCGAATACATTTCATCATCCGTTGCCAAAAACTTCCAGTGGGAAGTCCATCGTTGCTTGAGATCAGTTATTATATCCTCCGGAGAAGCCGCAGGGTCATCAATAATATCGGTTCCGTAAATGATGCGATTCTGATACTTCTCAAAGAAGTCTTTAACCTGCTGACGATCTTCGGCGGTATGGTAATAGAGATGTGAGATGCGTTCGGCCAGGTCAACCATCAGGTTGGGAAAGGTATCCAGCCTTTTTGCAACGGCTTCCAGATTCCACTCCAGGCTGGCCAGGTGCAGGCCTACAAATTTAAGCTTGGGATGGCTTTCCAGAATGCGGTCGCGCGCCTCAATATGTTTCCAGTAGTCGGGATATTCGTCATGCTTGTACATATGATACTCCGGATGGCCGGAAAAATATTCACGGTCGCTTTTGACGGTCATTTCCTCTACAGGAAGCCAGCAGTTTTTAGGTTCGCCCTGATGGCCAAGGACCGGGATATCATTGGATTCTAAAAAGTCAAATACCGGCTTCAGTTCTTCATCATCCAGCATCAGAAAAGAACCATCGGGACGCTGGATGCTCATGCCAATATTTTTCCAAAACTTAACGCCCGAAGCCCCTTTATCTAAATCCTGTTTGATTTTAGCAATGGCCTGATCGGCCCATCCATCATCGAATACATTTTCAGTGGATACCGTTGTGGCATAAAAGAGATCGGGATAAGACGGTGACTGGTGATTCAGAACCAATTCCTGCTGTTCTATTATGGACGGGAATTCCGGCACTTCCGTATTAATGGAGAAGAGCGAAAATCCATAGTCATCTGCCAGCTTTAGCAGATCGTCGCGATTGGCGTTGAAATGAATATGGGCATCAATTTTAGGGAAGTCTTTAAACGGAAGCATGACTTGAGTACTGTTAGGATTTTCAGATCTATTTTAATATTTAAGGCCGAAAGCTTATAACTTGTGACAGTAAAAGGAATTGATATTGGTCCAAGTTACAAACTTGAACCAGTATAGGACCGCATTTTGTTTTCCGGTTTTGCAAATTGATTAAGCCTCATTCATCATGGCAATTTTCTGTTCCAGCAGTTGTTGCACGTGTTCAACGGCAGGAGGGAAGACCTTGCGAAGGTCAATCTCATCGGATTTGGGTAACTCTTTGCGCAGGGAATTCATAAAGCCGTTTTTCACTTCCGTAGCTACATTGATCTTGCGGATGCCGTTGCCTACGGCTGCCTGAATCTGGGTATCGGGGATGCCGGATCCGCCGTGTAGTACCAACGCAGCATTTGTTGCCTCGTGAATTTTTGCCAGCAACTCAATATCGAGCTCAGGATCCTTGTCGTAAAATCCATGTGCGGAGCCTATAGCCACTGCCAGAGCATCAATACCGGTTTTCTTTACAAATGACTGCGCTTCTTCAGGCTGGGTAAAGGCGACCTCTTCTTTAGATTGACCAAGCTTGGCAATATAACCTAACTCCGCTTCTACATTGGCGCCGTAGGGCTCCGCCATTTTGACCACTTTGCTGCTAAGCTCCAGGTTTTCTTCAAGCGGCTTCTCGCTGGCATCAATCATGACCGAGTCATAACCGGCGTCGAGCGCACGTTGGATTAGGCTGATATCCTGAGCATGATCCAGGTGAAGCCAGGCTTCGACTTCATACTGACTGATGGCCGCCCGGGCCAGCTTTGCAGTCACCTCCAACCCGAGATAATCGATCGTGCTTTTGGTTGACTGAAGAATAATCGCTGAGCTTTGAGCTGAAGCGGCATGAAGTACAGCTGAAAGTGTTTCAAAATTATAAAAATTAACGGCCAGCAATGCCTTATTATCGGTATTTAACTGCTTAAATTTATCTTGTAAAGTCATTAATATCGGTAATTGAAAGTTGATCGGTTGCAGTTTGTCGAAGAGCCTCAAAGCTTTGAATAGCTGCCGTACCTCCGGAAGCCGTAGTGGATACAGCTCCGGTGATATTTCCAAATTTGGTGCATTGCTCAATAGAATTCCCCTGCAAAAATTGGTAAATAACGCCCGCATTAAAGCTGTCTCCGGCTCCTATGGCATCAATGGGAGCTTTATTGAGATAACCGGGTATCTGCTGAACTTTTTCTTTGGTTATAACGGTAGCGCCTTTGGTACCTTGTTTTACTATGATAACGCCGTCACTAAGGTGGGGCCGGAAGATGGCAATGGCTTCATCAAGTGAGGCTGCGCCGGCAATATTTAAAAACTCATCCTCATTGGGAAGGAAGAAATCTATTTCAGCAACCAGCCCTTTGAAATCTACATCCCACCGTTCATGAGGGTCCCACTGGCTGTCAACTGAAACGGACATGCCCTTTGCTTTGGCCTTCCGAATAATGGGGAAAAGATCTGCTTTGATACCGGGCTGAAAAAAGAGGGCAGAAGTATGCAGATGGCGGGCTTGCCCGAAGGTTCCCTCCGGAATATCATCCATAGAAAAGTGCTCCATGGCCCCGGGATAGGTTACCATGGCCCGGTCGCCGGCGTGTCGGATGATTGCGGTAAGGCCGGTCTGATATTGAGAAGAGCTAATCACGCGGGTGGTGTCAACGCTAAAGTTTGTCAGCTCTCGAAGAACGGACCGGCCCAGGTCATCATCACCGATCATGCCGCAGAAGTTTGTTGAGAGGCCCAGCCGGGTGGCATTGGCTGCAAAAATCGCAGAAGAACTGCCCAGAGTGAGATTCAATCCGCCGGCCATCTTTTCCTTGCCCAGCTCCGGAAAGGAGTGAACGTCGTCGAGGATGAGATCCATATTCAGCTCCCCGATTACCAAAAGATCATTTTTCTTCATGGGCATTATAATGCTTGAGCTTTCTTTACATTTAATAAACTACAATCTTTCAAAAAAGCCATCAATAATGTACAGCTTATTGAATATTACTTAATCTGTTATCTGCATTTTCCTTCCTCGAGGAAGGTGGCTGCGATCCGCTTTTGAAAACGGAAACAGAAGGTGTTTAGCCGAACTGAGCATGCCCCCCCTCACGATGCCTTCAGAACACTGAAGGCCACGGGCTCCCCTCCCCGAATAAGTCGGGACAGGCAAAGGGAGAGAACTATCGAAACATAATTACCTTGGTCATGTCGTATATTCCATATGTGTTTAACTGAAGATTAAACTTTCTCTTTTTGGATATTACTTTACTCGTTTAATCTAATCCAGCTTTTAATTGTTTGTATTACTTTGTTGATATCAGTTTTGATTTCTTTGTTATCAAACCTCAAAAAATGGACACCGTAAGCTTCTATTTTATGTTGTCGTTTTAAGTCATTCACGCTTACTTCAGGATGATCATGCAGGCCTCCATCCACTTCAATGACAAGCTTTAGTTCATAACAATAAAAATCAACAACATAATTGAGCATGGGAGTTTGTCGGTGGAACTTATACCCTAACTGTTGTCTACGTAAATTACTCCATAAATAAACTTCAGCAGAAGTCATGTTCTTTCTGAGCATTCTGGCTACTGATTTAAGTTCAGGATCGTACGGAATAATTTCGTTTCGGCTCATTTTTTAATAATTGGAAGAATTAAAGTATTTACTCCTTCCTTGAGGAAGGTGGCTGCGATCCGCTTTTGGGATCGGAGGCGGAAGGTGTTTGAC
>DATGUX010000054.1:0-7216 GCA_035300985.1 Fodinibius sp. | reverse complement strand
AATCTAAAAATAAAGAAAAGTTATGAGCAAAAAGACAGTAGGACTTATCCATACTTCGGCAACACTCGTGCCGATCTTTGAAGAACTTTGTAATGAGTATCTGAAAGATATCGATCGGTTTAACATCGTTGATGACAGCCTGATCAGTATCTGTATTGAAAAGGGCGAGCTAACCCCGCCAACAGCACGAAGAGTCGTTGATTACGTAGGCTCAGCGGAAGATGCCGGAGCAGACTATATTCTGGTAACCTGTTCATCCATCGGTTCTGCCGTGGAAACGGCCGATACCCTGAGTAATGTACCGGTGTTGCGTGTGGATCAGCCGATGGCGGATAAAGCGGTAAAAACGGGTCGGAAGATTGGAGTTATTGCCACTTTGCCTACTACTCTTAACCCGACCAGTGATCTCGTGGAGCGAAGAGCTACCAAAGCAGGAAAAGAGATCGAATTGACGTCCAGGCTATGCGAGGGAGCATTTGATGCCCTGATGAGCGGTAATCCTGAGAAACATGATGCTATGGTAGCAGAGGCCCTGAAAGAGCTTTCTGACAAGGTAGATGTCATCTTACTTGCTCAGGCCTCAATGGCGCGGGTGGTTGATCAGCTGGACGAATCCGAAAAGAGCGTTCCTATCTTGGCGAGTCCTCCGAATGCAGTAGAATACCTCGCTTCCGTACTTTAACAATCTAATATGCAGTTATTACGCAAACTTTGTCTGGGGATAACCGGCTGCAGCCTTTTGCTGCTAATAGGAGGACTATTCATCGGTATTGCAGGGTTATGGCAGGCAGCGGCCGTAAGTATGGCCGTCAGTTTTTCTGTTGGTATGGGCGCCATCCCAGCGCTACAGAATTATCAATATACCGGATGGATTATTACGGCAGTGGTGGCGGGCATGATCTATCCCTCTGCTTTTCTCGAGTGGGGAGACTTCGATCTGCGCAACCAGTGGGTCATCTTAATTGTGGTACAGCTGGTGATGTTTGGTATGGGAACCCAGATGAGCCTGGATGATTTTTCGGGACTGGCAACATCGGGACGGGGGGTGTTGATTGGTCTACTGGCTCATTTTTCGATTATGCCGTTGGTAGGTTTTGGGTTGACACAGCTTTTTGGTTTTGAACCAGAAATAGCTGCAGGCGTCATATTGATCGGTTCCTGTTCTGGTGGGCTGGCCTCTAATGTGATGGTCTATCTGGCCCGCTCCAACCTGGTGTTATCCGTGACAATGACGGCGATGTCTACCTTGGTTGCTCCCCTGATGACCCCTTTGTTGATGAAGTTATTTTCTGGCACCTTGATCGAAGTCTTATTTGTCGACATGATGATGCAAATTATAAAGATCGTCATTATTCCCATCGGGGCAGCCCTGCTATATGACTACCTGAAAAAAGCATCCCGCCAAGGGTGGCAAATAGTGAAAGTTCTTTCGTGGTTTAGCGGCGTATGGTTGGTTGCCCTGCCGCTGGGCTTGTGGAATTTGTTGTCAGGCATCCTTCCACCTGCATTGCTGCAATCAGCTGGGATGATTGGTTTTATCAGTAGCGCCATACTGGCCGGGTTGGGGTATTACTGGTTTGCCACACGCTTCCCCAAAACAGATGATATAATGCCCTACTTCTCAATGTTTGGCATTATCTACTTTACGACGGTAACGACCGCTGCAGGACGTGAGCATCTGCTCACAATCGGCCTCTTATTGTTTGGGGCAGCGATTATCCATAACACGGCCGGCTACGTGTTTGGATATGGGCTGGCCCGCTTATCGGGTTTGGATAAGAATTCAGCGCGAGCGATTGCTTTTGAAGTGGGGATGCAGAATGGCGGCATGGCTTCTGGGTTGGCAGGCAGTATGGGGAAGCTGGGCACGGTTGGATTAGCTTCCGCAGTATTTAGTCCCTGGATGAATATTACGGGTTCCATTTTGGCCAACTATTGGAGGAAACGTCCGGTTACGGAAGAAAAGAGTAAATCTGAAATGGAGAAGAAGGCCTTGGTCTCGGCTCCGCCAAAATGAAAATAATCAAGATGAATCAGAATATTAATTGCAAAGAGAACAAAAATATGATGCTGAAGTATTTTTGGGTAGTATCAATTTTACTGTTGATTTTATCATGTGATTTATTATGGGCACAGAACACAGAGCCAACAGAAATGCCTCCTCCCGTTGAGGAGGTGAAAGATGAGCCGATCAGGTTTGTCGGCGACACCTATGCTGATAAACATTACTACGATGGTCGTCTCCGATATGCTGTTGGAGTCCACAACTACCAGGCCATGCGGGCTAATCGAAGCCAGCCGCCCGAAGTTGGCCCCGATAAAGTGGGATGGACCTACAGTCATCAGCCTTATTTGGCGTACTGGAATGGTAAATATTACCTGCAGTATCTCAGTAATGTATATAGTGAACATATACCTCCGGGACGCACGCTGCTGATGACTTCTGATGATGGTTTTGATTGGTCGCAGCCTGAAGTTGTATTTCCCAAATATCCTCTTCCCCGTATAAATCGCCATTTTGAGACAATCGGTGATGTGGATCTGCCGGACGGCACTTTTGGCGTAATGCACCAGCGGATGGGATTTTATGTGGCTTCAAACGGGCGGCTGTTGACATCTGGATTTTATAGCTTTTCGCCTCCACCGGAATATACGAGCCCCAATGATGGGCAAGGTATTGGACGCGTAGTGCGTGAAGTTTATGAGGATGGCACCTATGGGCCAATCTATTTCATCCGGTACAACCGCCCGGCGGGCTGGGATGAGAGCAACACCCGCTATCCGTTCTATACCGAGAGTGAGGACGAAGGATTTGTAGCAGCGTGTGATTCTCTCTTAGCCAATAAGCTGGTGACTCTTCAATGGCAGGAGGAGGATATGTACGATCCCGATTTCTATGAGTTCGATGCAGGTGAAACGTTCAGCTCGTTTATGTGGACGCAGCGACCGGATGACAGCTACCTCGGAGTGATGAAAGATGAGATCGCATCTCTCAGTAAAGATGGCGTGCACTGGACTGAACCGCGCAGTATTCCGACTTTCAACACCACGAGTGCAAAAATATGGGTGCAGCAAACTGAGGATGACCGTTACGCTCTCGTTTATAATCACTCCGGCACCAGTGCGAACCGCTTCCCGATGGTGACGCTGACCAGTAACGATGCTTATGAGTTTGGAAACCCACTACTCCTGAACGGCGAAGTCCCCCCGATGCGCTATATGGGTTTTGAGAAGAATACCGGGAGCCAGTATTTCAGGGGCTTTGCACCGGGTAATGGGAATCCTCCTGGCAACTATATGTGGAATACCTATAGCATGAACAAAGAGGATGTCTGGGTCTCACGAACCCCGGTGCCGATTCGCGGAACTGTCGACGAGCACGTATCCCAAGAATTTGAAAATATTGATGACGATGTATCAAAACTGGAGTTATGGAACCTGTACGTTCCCAAGTGGGCACCGGTTTCAATCGAAAACGACCCGGTAAAGCAAGATAACAAGGTGCTCAAACTGGAAGATGAGGAACCCTACGATTACGCAATTGCTCAGCGGGCCTTCCCCGAAAGCAAAAAACAAGTGACCGTGGAATTTGATGTGTACGTGGAGAAGGTGGGCAATGCTTACTTGTTTGTGGAAGTACAGGACAAGCACGGCACCCGACCCAATGCCCTGAGGTTTGATGGCGCACGTGTGGGAATGGACCGCGGGGGCGTGGAACCGGCTCCGTTGCCGTATCCTTCTGGAAAATGGATGCATGTTCGCATGGATCTGAACCTGGAACAGCAGGGATATACTCTCTACATAGATGGGGAAAAGATCCATGATTTGTCGTTTAATGAGAAGGTTGAATCGCTGGAGCGGCTGGTATTTCGAACCGGTCCGTGGAGAGGTGATGTCCGCCAGTTTATTGTAGACGGCGAACCAGGAGCCAAAGGAATCTACAAGGAAGATCTGCCCGGTGCCGACTCCAAAGTTGATGGCAGTACATTTTTAATTGATAATGTTGAAACTCATTAAGATGCTATCCACTGGCTGTTAAGAGTTATCGCCTGTGGGTTAATGCTCTTTTTCCATGCGACTGGTGGGGGATGGCAGGTAATAAGAAAACAGAACAAAGCATTTACTTAACCGGTAAAAAATCGATTTATGAAATAAGACAGGCAGGAGGATTGATCATCCCGAATAGAATATCAAATGATAATTTGGAAATATATTCTAAACCGTAAAAATAGTTAATTCAATAGTTCATATTTATGATTGATGCAACGACGGCGCTTCTCGAAAGAGAAGTCGAAATACTTCGTCCACCAAAATTGAAGTTTGGAAATGGGACCGCTCCTCAATGCGTGCGAGATTTAGTAGATCGTGACTACCAGCGGGTTTTTGTAGTCCTTAGTTCATCGGTGAAGCCCCATGTTGCTTGGTTTCTCAATGAACTGGAGTCCAAGGTTGAGGCTACCTCCATCTATACTGAAATTAACAAAGAGCCTACCATCGGGATGCTCGAGGAAACACTCGATGCAGCCAGGGAATTTGAAGCAGATGCGGTACTGGGAATTGGAGGTGGCAGCGTGCTCGATGTGGCAAAGCTGGTGGCTGCACTGCTGGATGGCAAGCAACAGGTGCAAGAGGTGCTTGGCATTAGAAATCTTGCAGGACGTTCAACATTTATGGTTTGCCTGCCAACAACGGCCGGGACCGGCAGCGAGGTTTCTCCCAATGCCATTCTCCTGGACGAGGAGGAGAATCTTAAAAAGGGTGCTGTCAGTCCACACCTGGTTTCGGATGCTACGTATGTTGACCCGGAACTGACCAAAACGGTTCCGTCCGATGTGACCGCTGCTACTGGGTTGGATGCACTCACACACTGTATTGAAGCCTACGCGAATCGTTTTGCTCACCCGATCGTTGACCTGTATGCCCTTGAGGGAATTCGTCTTATCGGGACCAATCTGGAGCGGGCGGTCAAAGATGGTAATGACATAGAAGCGCGGACTAAGGTAGCACTTGGAAGCATATATGGCGGGCTCTGTCTGGGACCGGTCAACACGGCCGCGGTTCACGCGCTTTCATACCCGCTGGGAAGTGAGTTTCATGTGCCGCACGGAATATCCAATGCGGTTTTGCTACCTTTTGTATTGGAATTCAATGTTGAAGCGGCACCAGAACGTCACGCTGAAATCGCCGAAGCTCTCGGAGTTGAGAATGCGGAAACAACCCTGGAAAAAGCCGAGATGGGTGTCGAAAAAATTCGGCAGCTGATGAAGCGTTGTAATGTACCACTGAGCATGGAAGCTCTTGGGGTACCTAAAAATGCAATAAAGACAATGGCAGAATCAGCAATTTCAATTGATCGCCTGTTGAAAAATAATGTACGGAAACTAAGCCGGGAGGATGCCGAAAAGATTTACGAAGCTGCTTTTTAGCCTCGATTGTCAATCTCCCTAAACCCCTCTTCTCCAAGAGGGGCTCAGTGATTTTTTCTACAGAAAGTGTTCGATTTTGGTAGGAAGCTAAATTGTTGAACCTTGAGTTCCTCCTTGGAGAAGGAGGACAGGAGGATTGATATAAGGCATGCAATGGAGATGCAAATGAATAAGGAAGTATAAGCAAAAGATTAGATTTAATAACATGAAAAAAAAACAGAAAATACAGGGCGTTATAGTCCCAATGGTAACCCCGTTCACCGACAAGGGAAAAGTTGATACCCAAGCCGCCCGAAAAATTGCAAACTATTTGGTAGAAGGTGGCACAACGCCATTCCTGCAGGGAACGACAGGGGAGGGGCTTTCTATCTCGAATGAGGAACGGCTGAATTTAACAAAAGCAGTTGTGGATGAATGCAGTGGGAGTTCCCTGGTGATTGCAGCTATCTCGCATCATGCATTTGGAGACTCGGTGATGTTGGGACGCCGGTTTTTGGAGTTAGGGGTGGATGCCGTGGCAGCACATCTGCCAACTTTTTACCCGATGTCAGACAATCAAATTATCCAGTATTTCAAGAAGTTGGCGGATGCAGTGGAGGGGCCGCTAATTATCTACAATATTCCACAAACAGTAGGCCGTTCCATCCCACTGGAGGTAGCGGACCAGCTGAGTCATCATCCCAATATTTGCGGTATCAAGGATTCCGAAAACGATCTGCCACGGCAGGAAACGGAAATCAACTGGTGGTCGGAGCGCAACGATTTTGCCCACATGATCGGCTGGGCGGCCCAATCAGCTCATGCGGTTTCTAAAGGTTCTGATGGGATTGTGCCCAGCTGTGGTAATATCGTTCCCCATCTTTATCGGGAGCTCTATGAAGCCGCATCAGAGGGAGATATGAAGCAGGCAAAGAAATTACAGAAAAACACCGATGCCATAGGCCGTATTTATCAGGAAGGCAGGAGCCTGACAGATTCGCTTGCAGCTTTGAAGGTAATTATGAAGCATTTTGACTTCTGCGAAACCCATATACAACCTCCCTTAACTGGATGTTCGGATGAGGAGGTGCAAACGATCAAATCCAGAATTTCAACTGACAAACATTTCGGTGTTTTAAAACAGCAAAGCTAAAAGAAGTTGTGAGCAATATGAGAAACGAGAAACCAATTTTAGGTGTAACGATGGGAGATCCGGCCGGAGTTGGACCGGAAATTATTCTGAAAGGCCTGACCGGTGATAAAGTGTATGAACTTTGTAATCCACTGGTTTTTGGAGATGCCCGTGTGATCCGGAAGGCTCAGAAAATAGTGGGCGATAAAGCACAAATTAATGCGGTGGCCGATGTCTCTGACGCTCTGTTTGAAGAGGGAACGGTTGATGTATTTGACTTGCAGAATATTTCAACGGATCAGTATAAGTACGGAGAAATATCACCGAAAGCCGGGAATGCGGCTTTTGAGTCGATCCGGAAAGCCATTGAGCTTGCAAACCAAAATAGTATTGATGGAACGGTGACAGCACCGATCCACAAGGAATCCCTTAATCTGGCGGGACACCATTTTGCCGGTCATACCGAAATCTATGCACACTACACCGGAACCGATGATGTGGCGATGCTGCTTGTTGAAGATGATTTGAAGGTGGTTCATGTATCAACGCATGTAGCGCTGCGCAAGGCCTGTGATTTGGTTACAAAGGATCGGGTCTTGAAGGTGATTCAGCTGGTAAATAATGCTTGCAAGAAATTTGGCATCGAAGAGCCTGAGATTGGAATAGCGGGCCTGAATCC
>DATGUX010000053.1:0-6669 GCA_035300985.1 Fodinibius sp. | reverse complement strand
GCGGTCCAATTGTTCCTCAAGCTCTTCCAGCAGCTCCAGGTCTTCAATTGGGATGATCGCCGCCACATCTTTTCCGTGGCGCGTAATGGTGATGCGCTCGTGGGCATAGGCCACCCGGTTGATATTGTCGGCAAAATCCCGCCGAGCCTGTTTAGAATTTACGGTTGCATTACTCATAATGGCGACATTTTATTATTAATCGTTCATAGGAAAAATACGACATTTTTGGCAACATGTACACTATTTACGAAATATACAAAAATTACACTCTTGATATTTAGCCGTTGCCGGGTAATTTTTTTAATCCGCAAGAGATCGGATGATATGATTGTATGAGCTCAAACCAAATCTAGAAATCACCAGCTTTCCGGACGGAGCTGTCAAGGGTGATCAAAGATTCCACCAGAACAGCTGCACCTGGCGGTGGCATGGGGGGCTTAAAAAAACCTGTTGAATTTAGCCCCTAACGTCCGATCGACCACCCTCCCTATGTATGGGTATGCTTGCAGGGGGTTAATTGAATTATACCCCCATTCCGTTCGTCTGATGCGAACCTGTGCCAGGGATCCAAAACATCAAACTGAGTAAAACATAGCACTTGTATTAGCTAAAAGTCCATCCGCCCCAGTTGACGTGAGCTAAGGGGCATGGATTATATGAATTTTAATAAAGGCGAGAAAGAAATGGGGCGGATAAAAGTAAAAGTGAATACCGGCCATATTGGCCGGTGACATTCTAAAAAGCATTAGGGTGGGTTGGTGGGAACAACACAAGTAATGTTTGTAACTATTTGTTATTTCCTTATTAGGGGATTGTTAAGGGGGGAGCCCCTATTGTAAGGAAAAGGATGCCAAATAGGGGGCTATTGTAAGGAAAAGGATGTGGATAACTATGCTATTGTAAGGAAAAGGATGTTCATTGTAAGGAAAAGGATGTTAGGCCTTCCCCTTGAGGTCACAGGCTGCATTTATTGCTGCTATTGTGAGAAAAAGGAAGTCTATTAGGAGTAAACTTTTGATATCTTACAATAATTCATTAAATACGATGTGTGTCTTAATGTACTGCCTCATACATACTTCTTCTATGTCCAACCAACAAAAACAGCTTGACCTTGCCGTCCAACACAACAAAGTAGTTGCAGGCCGCTATGAAATGACGCTTATCCAAAAGCGAATTTTTACGCTTGTTCTTAAGCAAATAAAAGCTAAGGATGAGGACCTGCAAACCTATGCTGTGCGTGTGAAGGACCTTATTGATCTGGGAGGAAGTAATAACCTATATGCCCGCCTCCGGAAAGAAGTTGAAGGACTTATGGGGAAACCAATTGGAATCGAAAAGAAAGATGGCGGGTGGAAGCTATTTACACTAATCGGTTATGCCGAATACTTCCCAAATGAGGGGCGTTTGGATATTCAAATACATCCAACGATGCGGGACTATTTCCTGCAACTTAAGCGAGATTTTACGCCGGTTCCTATCCAAGAGATTCTTAAATGCTCAAGCGTATATGGCCAGCGGTTCTATGAGCTCCTATACCGATTCCGTGATACCGGCGTATGGCATGTATCCGTTAATAAGCTTCGCGAGATACTGAAGCTCGAGGACAAGTATCCCAATTTTACCCATTTCCGGAAAAATGTGCTCAAACAAGCTCAACGGGACTTGGCTGACACCAACCTTAATTTTACTTGGATTGAAAAAAAGGCACAGGGAAGTCGCCGCATCGAACGGCTGGAATTTCATATTGATGTCCAACCAGAAAATATGGAGCTCCCCTTCCCGGACCAGTATAATATCCGGCAACGACTGAAAAACCAGTTTGGCTTGGAGCCTTGGCAGATTAACCGCATTATCAAATTTTTGATGGCCCATTCTGAAAAACAAAAGAGGGTTACCCAACTCTTGTACGATATTCAACTCAAAGAGGCTGACGGCCATATCCGGAATCTTCCAGCTTATACCTGGAAAGCCCTGCAGAAAGATCTGAACTTGCAGGATCTGCAAAAGAAGAAATAACTCTACCGTCCCAAACCCCGCTCTCGGTTTAACCCTGGTGGCTCCAGTTCTCGTTGTACGGGTTCCTTCATCCGCTGTAGTGCAATTTTCGCCGATGATATAGGATTTTTAAACTGACTGAAAAACGATTGCAACTTACCGCTTTTACCACCTTTATATTCATCTAAGCGCTGTCCAATGGACTCAGTGATTGAATTGACTTTATAATAATTTCCGACCGTTTCCAGCGTCTGCTGGAAGTCTTTTTGCAACCTCTTGGCCTTGGATCGCATGTCTTCAATTTCAGGAGCAATCCGTTCTACAATCTCCTTTGCTTGTACCCTGTGATCAGCAAATTTATCCAAATGATACTCCAGGTTAGCTTTGCTGTCATGGGCACGCTCAATAAATCGAAGGTGAACGGTCGCTTTCCGGGCCTTTGATTTGGCCTCAGCCTCTATCGACTTATTAAACCATGAAGATGGTAATTCCCCATATCGGCCAGGATGGTTGCGTAATACTTCACCAGCATCGGAAAATCCATTCTTCTGAATATCCTTTCCGCAATGGGTCCAGGCCTGCTCCGGATTACGATAGGCTTGCTTAAATAATTCTTTCATGTTTTCAGCCCGCTCTTGGATAAGAGCCTCTTTTTTTTTGATCTGCTGGACTTTTTGTTCATGGCTTCGAAGTGTCTGTTGGGCGCTCTCATACAGGCCAATTTCAGCTTTTTGGATTCCGAGTTCGTATCCTGTTTTTTTTGCTCGATGTATCGCCTTCTGCTCTCGGTTGCGGAACCCTTGTAACGTTTCTCCAAAGCGCTTGGCCAGCTTGTTGGAAGAGAAGCTCCGGTGGACACTGGAAAGGTTAGCTTGCTCGGTGCCACGGGCCACCTTCCCGCCGGTACCGCGGTCCGCTCGTAAAATATCAATATCGTTGGCCGCCAACCGGTTTTGCAGGTCGGCCCACCCCTTAGCCTCCTTAAAATCATCCCAATGTTCGTTTTGCACTGTCTTCTCAAAAGGTTCTTTGTCCTGTTTACGGAGCACGTGGAACCGATTTTGGGACATCGATATGCTGGGAGCCTCCTTCCCTAATTCACGGAGACCAAACTCCCGCTCAATATCTCGGGAAAGAGATTGCAATTCCTTTTTGTAGAATGGATAATCCCACGCGGTGCCCTGCGTGGGATGGACCCGATTAACCACCACATGAAAATGATCATAGTCTCGGTCATTGTGAGCAACAACGCGCGTTTGATACTCTTGTAATTTTAGTCCTCCCAGCAGCCGGTCGGCAATCTCCTGTTGCTGGGCTTGGTTCAGCTGGTCGCTTTTGTCAAAAGAAACCGAAATATGTTCTACCGGCTTCTCAACTCGGTCACTTAGTTGTGAAGTCTCATTCATGCGGCGGACCACCATGTCGCGATCCTCCAATACCAGGTTGCGCGTTTCGGTCCAGGCCACCCGGTCTTGATCATGTTCCAGATAGTCCATTAGGCCTTTAAAATAGTTGCCACGGTTGTTGACCTTGGGAATCATTCGTACACGCTATTGATTTGCTTTAATGTCGGTATGAGCTGCTCTTCAAACACTTTCTTAAGCTGGCCACTGACCTTACCGTATCCGTCGCTGTGAGCCCGCTTTGTGAGCTGGTTGACATTTACGCCAATGCGCTCAAGCTCGCCCTTAAGGCGCAATATTTCTTTGGGAATATCAGCAATTGTTATCGCCCCCTTGCCTTCCACTGCATATCGCATAAATTCAGAAAAGCTGACACCAGACTGCTCAGCTTTTCGGCAGATACGGTCATATTCAACGTTGGTCAAATAGACCGGGTGTTTTTTGCGTTTTTGGGCTTTGGGCTTCGGCGGCCGGCCTCCTTTATTTTGCCGCTCAGCGGATGAATTGCTGTGGGATCCAGGTCGGGGATTGTCAGACATAAAGTAATTAATTTGACGGGAAGTTAGATAGACAGACTAAGGCCGCCGCCCGTTTTAAGCACCAAGACCTCTGGTCGCTGAGTGCGCAAAACCAAGTTTGTTTAGCGAGGTTTTAAACCGGTGCTAAACACAACTTGCTATCTACGAGCGCTATTCCTTATCAAGGTAGCAAAAGCGTTTTATATTGCCAACAAAATTTTGCTACCTTTAGCCTATAAGCAACAGCCAGCGCTCGTAGATCATCTGCACTGGCAGGCCACAATTACCTTAACCAAGAAGCTTACAATGAACAACAAACTGAAATTAGCCGGTTACTCATTTGTGTTGTTATTAGTAATCGGCAACTATGTGCTAGCAATCCTGCAACTCTATCCAGAACTCCTCCCTTCCGAACCACCACCGGGGATGTTTGAACAATTACATAATACCCGCAATAGTAAATCAGTTTGGATTTCTATACTGGTGATCGGGGCATACCTACTGGGGACTGTTTTTTTTATGTACTTTGGTAAAGAACGGCGGTCGGCATGAATCCCATTTATTTTATTAAAATTCTATTTAAAGTTCTCAAATTTGCCTTCCTATTTTGCCTCGCTTTTTTGGTCTTTATTGAACCGGGCGTCTTAGCAGCGATTGGATCAATGATGGTCCTCCAGCCATTGCCTCAGATTTTCTTAACAACGCTGTTACTGGCCGCTTTTGTTTATTGGGTTACAGCCCCGAAAAAAACCAAAGAAAAGGGAACCCATGGCTCGGCCCGGTGGGGCTCCAGTCGTCCATTCCAAAACAATAACTCAGGACTACTCCTCGGCCGCTCACTAGATACCAGTTTTTCCCTTACTCCAAGCTCCGATTCCTTACTTCGCTTTAATGGAGAAGGCCACCTCCTAACGGTCGCCAAAACCCGCTCAGGCAAGGGGGTTGGTTCAGTTATTCCAAACCTGCTTACCTATCCAGGATCTGTTGTTGTTACGGATCTCAAAGGCGAAAATTTTGCGGTTACGGCTTCCCGGAGAGAAGCCCTTGGCCAATTGGTGGCCGGACTGGATCCATTCGATTTAGTAGGCGGTAGCGCCCGATTTAATCCCCTGGATCTTATTGACCCCGGATCAGATGACGCGATGGATGATGCCAATATGATCGCTGATACACTGGTCATCACCGGCAACGCCAGTGATCCCCACTGGAACCAAGAAGCACATGCCCTACTCGCTGGCCTCATATTGTATGTTTGCCAAAACTACAGCCATGAGAAAAGAACTCTTACTCAGGTTCGACACCTGCTAACCCTTCACCCTGATGAGTTTGAGTCCCTGCTGGATGATATGCTGAACGAAGGAGGTTTAACTCGTCGAGCTGCTGCACGGTTACTGCAAAAGAGCAATCGTGAGCGATCTGGTGTAATTTCATCGGCACAATCACACACCCACTTTTTAGATTCCCCCCGAATGGAACGAGTACTGTCTGAAAGCTCCTTCAACCTGACTGACCTCAAAGCAGGCCAGCTTTCTATGTTCTTGGTATTACCTCCAGATCGATTGGATTCCTACCGGCGGTGGCTACGTCTTATGATTTCCTGTTCCCTCCTGACGGTAACCCGAACGCCGGGGCAACCAGATCATAATGTGCTCTTCCTGCTTGATGAGTTTGCTAACCTGGGCCGCATGGAACCCATCATTCGTGCCTATTCTTTACTGGCCGGATACGGGGCATCACTTTGGATTTTCCTGCAAAACCTTTCCCAGTTAAAATCAACCTACTCCGATAACTGGCAAACATTCATTGGGAATGCTGAAGTTCTGCAATCCTTCGGGACCAAAGATAAATTTACCGCTGAATATATTGCTAATATGACTGGACAAGCGACAGTAGAAACGGAATCAACTGGTCAAAACAAAGGCACCAATAAATCCCTTAGCTCTCTGGGGTTCTCATCCGGACGGTCGAGAAATGTTTCGGAGACCGGCCGGAAGCTAATGTTGCCTGGCGAAGTGATCCGCATGCCTGAAAACGAACAGTTGCTGTTTATAGGGGCCCATAACCCGCTTAAAGCCGAAAAGATACGGTACTATGTCGATGACAAGTTTAACGGTCTCTACGAACCCAATCCGCAACATAAAACATTAAATTAATAAATTTATTAATTTAATGTTTTTGCTCTCTTCATACTAATCTTCTTCTGGCACCTTATATCCGGTGGGGCCTTCTATAAAAGACATAATATCTGGAGTTTTATTATTCTGACTTTTATTTCTTTTTATTTCTGTTGTAATTGAACTGGTATCAAAACCTCTTTTTTCTACGGCTTCCCACAAAGCAACTTCAATAACTTTTGATGCATTTCCCTCGGCTTCTTTGTTTGCAATCATTGAAATGAGCTTCTTTAGTATCGGAGCCACTCGCACACTTATACGAACGCTTTCTTCTGAATGCGGTATGTTATAGTTATCCACTATTCTAATCTGACATTTAATTATTTTTATAGTTCCAAAAGGTCTCTTTTCTAAGACTTACCAATAAGTTTATTTGTTCCTATACAGTTTTAAATCCTCCTCCCATTCCTTATCGAATTCATAAATTTTATTCATATCCTCCTCTAACACTTTACGCTGGGAACAGCGATCATAATGTGCTAAGGCCTATCTTCCGTATATAACTTGGTTAAGGGGTTGTTCCTAATCTTCAAATATTTATTTTTCATTCAGTTGGATCCTCTTCGGTCTCGTGGTTTT
>DATGUX010000052.1:0-15795 GCA_035300985.1 Fodinibius sp. | reverse complement strand
ATCCCCTTCATATTCGAAGCATAAGGTCGCATTTCAATAATACGATTCTGTGCTTTGCGAAGCTTGGCAGCCGCAACCATTTTCATGGCGCGTGTGATCTGCCGGGTGTTTTTAACGGATTCAATCCGGTTACGTATGTCGCGAAGATTCGCCATGATTATAAGTTATCAGCCGCTTTCAATTGATCAACTATCGTTTGCGCCGTTCCCATCAGTTTTTCACCAAATTCGTCACTTAGCTTACCGGAATCAGCAAGGGCCTTCATTTCGGCATCAAATTTTACCTTCACGGTTTCCAGATACTCTTTTTCAAACTCCTGAATTTGATCTACATCCAGTTCATCAAGCAGCCCTTCACTGTTTATCTTGAGCAAGCTGATCTGATCCTGGACGGCCAGCGGCTGGTTTAGATCCTGTTTAAGCAGTTCAACCGTTCGCTCACCACGCTTAAGCTGGCGCTGCGTGGCCGGATCCAAGTCGGAACCGAATTTAGCAAAGGCTTCCAACTCCCGATACTGGGCCAGGTCAAGTTTCATCGTACCCGCCAGCTTCTTCATCGACTTAACCTGTGCGGAACCGCCCACACGCGATACTGAGGTACCTACATCAATGGCCGGCCGGACACCCGAATTAAAGAGGTCAATATCCAGGAATATCTGTCCATCGGTAATAGAAATTACGTTTGTTGGAATATATGCGGAAACATCGCCGGCCTGGGTTTCAATAATCGGCAAGGCTGTAAGCGATCCGCCACCCTTCAGATGCGGTTTTAGTTCATCGGGCACATTATTCATCTGCCGGGCAATTTCATCATCTTCAATAATCTTAGCTGCGCGCTCCAACAATCGGCTGTGCAGATAGAATACATCCCCGGGATATGCTTCTCGTCCGGGCGGTCGCTTGAGAAGCAGTGAAAGCTCACGATAAGCTACCGCCTGCTTAGAAAGATCATCGTAGATTACCAGCGCATGCCGCCCTGTGTCGCGAAAATATTCTCCAATGGCCGCTCCGGCAAAAGGAGCGATAAAGCGCATGGGTGCCGTAGAGCTGGCCGGCGCCGACACGATCGTTGAATAATCGATGGCGTCGTTGTCTTCCAGTGATTTTGCAATGCCTGCAACCGTGGATCCTTTCTGTCCGACCGCTACATAAATACAATGGACCGGCTTATCGGTGTCCTGGGTTTCCCGCTGGTTGATTATGGTATCAACGCCAACGGTTGTTTTCCCGGTCTGACGGTCACCAATAATCAGTTCCCGCTGCCCGCGGCCAATCGGAATCAATGAATCAATAGCCTTGATACCTGTTTGCAGCGGTTCGGTAACGGGTTCGCGATAAATGACCCCCGGAGCTTTTCGCTCAAGCGGAACTCGTATCGTTTCCCCGGCAATAGGCCCCTTTCCATCAAGCGGGTTGCCCAGCGGATCGACTACACGACCCAGCAATCCGTCGCCGACATTAATAGAAGCAATATCTTTTGTCCGTCGGACCGTATCCCCTTCCTCAACCGCACTGGTGGGTCCAAACAGTACAATACCTACGTTATCTTCCTCAAGGTTCAGCACCATGCCGGTAACTGATCGCCCGCCTCCGTCTTTGGAATCGGGCAAATCTACAAGCTCACCGGCCTGCACTTTCGACAAGCCGTACACGCGGGCAATACCGTCTCCCACTTCGAGAACAGTTCCCACATCATAGACATCCGCTTCATTATCGAAGCCGGATAGTTGTTTACGTAATATTGCTGAAACTTCGTCTGGTCTAACTTGACTCATTGGTTCTGATATAGTTTAAAACGTAATATAGTTACTATTCTGCAACAGTGGAAAGCAGCCTTTCTTCGAGCCTTTCCAGCTGATGCTTTACGGTGCCATCGATAACCGTATCATCAATACGCACGGCCATGCCTCCGCGAAGCGATTCGTCCAGGCTGATATTCATTTCTACTTCTTTCTGCGTTTTTTCTTCCAGGCTGCGGTGCAGCTGCTTACGTTGCTCTTCCGTCAATTCTTCAGCCACAAACACATCCACGGTAATGATACCTGCTACCTTCTTGTACTGGGTTATAAAGGCAGCTGATATTTGATCCAGCAGGTTGATACGATCTTTCCTGGCCAACAGTTTTATAAATTTATCGGTCGATTCCTGGATATTTTCACTAAAGAGCTCATCCAGTACTGCAACCTTATCATCGAATTTAATAACCGGGCTTTTCAGGAAATTCACCAGTTCCCGTGAGTCCTCCATCGTATTATGGATAAAGGACATATCATTGAGAACATCCTTGAGCTCATTCCGCTCCTGGGCCAGCTCTAAAAGAGCGGTAGCATATCGTCTGGCGGCCTTGGTTGTAAGCATCTGCTTAGTTTTTTGAGATATCTTTAATAAAGCTATCTACCAGCTTGTTGTTTTTCTGCGTATCGAGTTCCGTATCGATAATTCGGGAGGCAGACTGCACGGCCAGCTGAGCAACTTCATCACGCAACTCAGTGAGTGCGCGCTTCTTTTCTTGCTCAATGCTTTGTTTGGCATTTGCAATCATATGCTCGGCCTCTTCCTTAGACTTTTCAATACGTTCAGCACGCAGCATTTCTGCCTCCTCAATGGCCTCCTTGCGGATTTTTTGAGCCTTTTGTTCGGCTTCGCGCAGAGCTTTTTCGTTGTCCCGGGATATTTTTTCTGCCCGGGCAAGAGCCTTCTCTGCAGATTCAAGTGAATCTTTAATGCGGCCTTCCCGCTCGTTAAGGGCATCCATAATAACGGGTACGGCATACTTACCCATGATCAGCAAAAAAATGACCATAGTAATGAGCACCCATATAGCAAAGCCCCCATTAAAAGAGAGAATACCCCCGCCTGCTAATAATAGCATCATGATTCAGTGATTGAGAGGTTATTATTTATACGCCAAGCGCCAGAAGAATACAAACAATAGCACCGATAAGAGCAACACCCTCGATAAGAGCGGCAGTCAAAATCATGGCACCACGAATATCGCCGGCAGCTTCAGGTTGACGAGCAATGCTCTCGGTTGCACTTTTACCGATCATACCAATGCCAAATCCGGCACCAATTGCTATAATTCCCGCTCCAAGTCCTGCTGCTAATAAACCCATAGTAATTTACCTTTTGTGTGTGTTTAGTTATTATTTGGATTAATAAGTATGAGTAAAAATGTTATGCATGTGCTTCAATGGCCTGGTCATGATCACCGGGCTCCTCGGCTGCCATTCCAATAAATACGGCAGACAATAATGCAAAAATATAGGCCTGTAAGAGGCCGACAAATGCTTTTAAAATGTAAAGCGCTGCTGTCAATGGCACCGATACAAAACTAACTCCAATGCCCGCTGCGCTTCCAAAGATATCCGTGAATATAAAGATGAGTCCCAAAATACATATAATCATCACCTTGCCCGACAGCATATTGGCAAACAGACGAACGGCCAGCGCAAAAGGCTTGGTAAAGAGCCCGACAATCTCAATCGGAGTGAGAATAATCCGCATTAACGGATGCACCCCGGGAAACCAGAATACATGCTCCCAGTGATCTTTTGAACCGTTCCATTGCGTTAGGAAGAAAGTGATAAAGGCCAGAATTCCCGTTACCGTAATATCTGCCGTTGCCGTTGCCCCCCAAGGCAATAATCCAAAGAGGTTCATAAATGCAATAGCCACAAATACGGCAAAGAGGTAGGGAACGAACTTTTTATACTTGTCATCGGGGATATTATCACGGGCAATTTCGTCGCGCACAAATACAAAGGTAATCTCGAATATATTCTGGAACCATCCCTTCGGCTCTGTCTCCCGGCCTACGCCCCGCTTATACTTCCGCGCCATTATGATGGTTAAGATGAGAGTAAGAACAACCCCAAACCAAACATAAATCAGGTGAGAGGTTATCGACATATCGATGGTAATTTCGCTACCATCTGCAGGAACCAGAGCACCTTCCTGCTCTACAAACTGGCCGGAAGCTATGGCCGACTCCGTACTTTTGTAAAAATACCACTGCCCGTCCACCAAAAAAATGCGTGGCAGCGGCATCTGATAACCCGGCAGGGTCAAAACATTATGATCGACTACCTGGCCCATAACGTCAATAGAAGAACCAGAATCCTCTTCGCCGGCTTCTTGGGCATTTACAACGGGGGCAACAAACAAGAATATCAGTAAGGTGACGAGGACGCGCCGAAAGGCCTGTAGCATTTACTTTTCAGTTGTCAGTTTGCAGAATTTTATTGATTGAAACTATCTCGATTGCAGAGTGCAGAATATAAGAAATAATAAAACTAACTGTAAAGTAAATTTGATGAAATTTTATCACCGTCAGCATAATCACCAGTCCGGTAATAACCAGAAGAAAACGAAGAGCCAGCCCTGTCAGGAATCTGCGATAGAATATTTTATCAGATAGCTGCCGAACATTACGCACCACAAAATAATTGGACGACACAAAAAGCAGGCTAAGCAGCTGTGCTGCCAAAATAGCTACGGCCTGATCTTTAAATAAAAAAAACGAAAGCAATGCTGTCCCTGCGAAAAGCAGCAACGTAATTTGGAAATACCGATACCAAATACCCCGATAGAAGCTACCCACAGCATCAATTTATTTATTCTTGAGACTTTCGTTTATGTTGAATATCAGGATAAAAAAATTGACCATCCCTACCGCACATCCTGCCAGCAACAGCCAGGGTGAGCATTCAAAATACCAATCCAACCCATAGCCCAAAAAGACCGGCACGGCAATAGCGCCGGCAATTTCTGTTCCGAGTGAAATATACTTCAGATACTCTGCAATGCGGTTTTGATTATCCAACAGACGCTATTAAGCTTTTTCTTTGTCTTTTTTGTCGTCTTTCTTGGAACTGTGCTTGCCGGAAAGGCCATTTACGGAAGATCTCCTGCTCTTGGAAGATTCAGAGGCATCAGTCATATGGAATTCACCATTAATTTGGGCTCCCTCTTCTACCAACAGGGTCTGAGTATAGATATTGCCTTCAACCAGGGCCGATTTGCGCAGTACAAGCTTATCGGTAACCTTGATCTCTCCATCTACCTTGCCGGCGATATCCGCATCGGCGGCCTTAATATTGCCCTGTATATCGCCCGTGGATGAAACAATGACCTTGCCTTTGGCATTGGCCTCGCCATCGATGGTGCCGGCAACGCGTATGTCACTTTTTGTCTTAAGCGTGCCTTCCAGGGTTGTACCTTCGCTAATCATATTGACGGAGGGTAAGTTATTATCGGTATTATTAGAACTCATAGCTTTGGGGTTGTCCTTTTTCTTGGTATTGTTATTGAACATATTTATTAACCATCTATAGGTTACCATCTATAGGTTTTATGAGGTAAGGTTTAGGGTTTTGCGGAACACCATTTTTCCAGATTTCCAAATGCAGATGAGGACCTGAACTCATTATTCCGGTATTCCCGGCAGTCCCTAATATATCGCCCCTTAGAACGATATCACCAATCGACCTTGCCAGATCCTTGGCGTGTTTATAAATAGTGATAAAGCCACGGCTATGCTGTACCTGTAACACCCAGCCAAAGTTGAGTGTCCAGCTTTGGTTAATAATGGCGCCATCAGCAATAGCCTTAAAGGGAACTCCCTCACTGGTGGCAATATCAATGCCAAAATGTCCCTGTTCGGGATTAAATTGCCGCGTCAATGTTCCTTTCAACGGAAAATCGGTTGGAAATAATGGATCATTCTCAAATAGATCATAGAGAATAAGCTCGTTCTTAGCCAGTAATACATCCTGACCGTTTATAACGGCAGATGAATGATCAGGTTCCGGTTTTTTTTGCTTGCTACCATTTATGGTCTGCCGGTCCGCAGTGCCTGCCGAAAGGGTGGTGTCGTCTCCCGTGGTAATTATCCTCTTCATTTGGGTAAGCTGAAGATTACTTGCTTCCAGAGAATCCTGCAGCGATTCCACTCTTTTGGAAATCTCTATAGCCTGGGTCCGCAGTTTTTCATATTTATTTGAAAACAACAGCCCGCTAAGGGGAGTAAACTGGAAAAGTAAGAAGACCAGCAAAACCGTAACTAACAGCACTCCGGAACAAAAATACAGCAATTTAGCCGGACGAAAACGATAGCTGGATGATGGTTCGGGCTCCCTGTCGTCAAAGATGACAAAGGTCAGCTCTCGATCCTTCTTGCCAAAAAGCTGTTTAATAAAGTCAAACATACCGGTGCAGTCGTCTAAGCTTCCGGTGTTGGGCCCCGGTAATTAAAAGGAACATCAATCTTGTCGCCATCGCTGATGGCCCCGTTTTCTTTTTCAAATCGGTCAATATTTTCCGACAATGCATTCAGCAACCGCTTGGCATGGTCCGGGCTAAGCACCATACGCTTTTCTACCTTGGCCTTAGGGCGGCCCGGCATCACCGAAATAAAATCAAGTATAAATTCAGAAGGAGAATGGGATATCATCACTAAATTAGAATAGGTGCCGCTTGCCTCCTCTTCCGGAAGTTCAATTTCGACTTGTCCCTGATTCATATTTTGCGTTTGATCTGGCATAAGTATGTTTTCGTTCAGTCTTTAAAATTAACAGTATGTATTATTCAGCATCCAGGAAACCGTGCTCCCGCATCCATTGGTCATTAAATATCTTCGAAACATAACGCGTGCCGCTATCCGGAAGAATGATGACCATCAAATCACCTTCCCCAAACTTATTGTTCCGGGCGTATTTCAGTGCGCCGTGCACGGCTGCCCCGCAAGATCCGCCGACAAACAGGCCTTCTTGGCGGGCCAAAGCACGAGTCATCAAAAAGGCGTCTTTGTCATTCACCTGCGTTACCTCATCAATCAGGCCAAAATCCATATTCTCCGGTAAAATATCTTCTCCGATACCTTCCGTTAAATAGCCGTGAATTTCCTCTTTGTCAAACTCTCCGGTTTCAAAGTATTTCTTATAAACCGAGCCCTTGCTGTCCACCCCAATGGTTTGTATTTCTGAGTCCTGTTCCTTGAGGTATTTTGAAGTCCCGGAGATCGTACCTCCGGTTCCCATACCGGCCACATAGTGGGTAATCCTGCCCTCGGTCTGCTCCCAAATTTCGGGGCCCGTGCTTAAATAGTGGGCTTCTGTGTTGCTGGGATTATCGTATTGATTTGGATAGTAGGAGTTGGGAATTTCATCACTAAGCCGCTTGGCTACCGAATAATAGCTCCGGGGATCATCAGGCTCCACCTCCGTGGGACATACCTTCACCTCCGCACCCAGTGCTCGCAACAGATCGATTTTGGATTTACTTTGTTTATCGGTAGTGGTAAAAATACAGTTATAGCCTTTGATTGCCGCCGCCAGGGCCAGCCCCATACCGGTATTTCCGGAGGTTCCCTCAATAATGGTTCCGCCCGGTTCAATCAGCCCCTCCTCTTCTGCGTCTTCAATCATCTTGAGGCCAATGCGGTCTTTCACACTCTGGCCGGGATTAAAATACTCCACTTTAACAAGAATAGTTCCGCCCAAATCGCTGCCCAACGTATTTAATTTTACTAAAGGAGTGTTTCCGATCGTTTCTAATATGGAATTATAGTACATCGATATGTTGAGATTGTGCTTAATAATTAAATCTTTAAGAAGCGTCAATATAATCATTTTGAGTAAGCCACCCGAAAAAAGTGCTAATATTCCTGCAGCAAGCCTTTTCGAGAGCGAAATTCTGTAATGCGGGAGGAGGCTTACAATGGTCATTTACAACACAAAAATACAAAATGATCCTTTACTCAGATAGATGAGCCTGTTATCTTCTGGTAAAGTATAAAATTATAAAATATAAGCTATGTTTGTAGAACAGAAGAAACCAAAAGATTTTGATTGCGGATACAATCTTGACCGGATGATTGCATCACTGCCACGTATTGAGGATGAGGAAGAGCGTATTGAATATGCCGAACGTGCCGTGGGATTAATTATGCAGAGCCATCCCAATTGGGTAGACGAAAATGGCGAAAGTGAAGAGGCCTGGAAACACTTTTTTGTCCTTGCCGAGTACAATCCAAATGAGCACGGCATTTACAATCCTTTCGAATAAGCTACTATCCGTTTTCACAATGGCTGGCCCAAATATACTCCTGCTCTCTTTGCCAGGCCATAGATAACCGTGGCACAAAAGATGTTGTTAGTAAATATCTAATGATGACGGTGTACTGCTTGGTTAGATCTGTATATAGCCGGGACAACTTATTCCACTTCGATTTCGTATATCGAGCCCTTTGCAAAACCCTCCGTACGGAGGAAGTTCTACTCCTGATGCGGAAGCGAAACTTCCTTTAAACTGTGTGAATTTCTTTTAATTAGGAAGTAAAATATTAAGTGTAAGTTTTACAAAAGCTCGATACAACAAGTCAGCGGCCCCTCAACTGATCAACATTATCTATACCCGGAGCATCTCTCCCGATTTCCACTCATGATTATTCGGGACCCTCATCAAAATAACCACCCGTCTCTATATAATTTAAATAGAAGCTTTGGCTATATCGCTTGATTTATCACCGGTGGTAAATTCGTTTTAAACAATCGGCCTTTAGCTGACATCCCCATTCGTTTATTGTTGCTAAAAACACGCAAAAATATGCTTTTTATTATAGAAGATTGTATTTTCAATTTATATTGAAAGTTTTGAAAATCATTTATAGTCCCGGTCACCCATGAATAGCGATTTACTAACGGAAGAAGTTGACTTACCGCTGCAAATGGACGAATCCACTCAAAAAGGCCTGCAGCGCTTTGCTAAGGAAGCTATTCAGCAGAATGCCTCTTACGTAGCCTGTACCCTGCCCATTGATTTAATAGATCCCCTGAGCTGTCTGCAAACGGGCTGGCAAGCGCAAACTTTTAACTATTATTGGGAAAAACCTTCTGAGCATTTTGCTATTGCTGCAGGAGGTGAGCTTCTCTCATTATCGGCAGAGGGGAGCGGACGGTTTGGCAGCATCAACCGCCAATACAAAAAGATCAGCAATGATACAGCCGTTTTTAAAGGCGCCCCACACGCCTATGCGGGGCTTATGTTTTTAGGCGGGTTTTCTTTCTTCGACCGCATGAACGACTCCCGTTGGAATTCCTTTGAGCCCGCTTCACTGACCATTCCAAAATGGCTTGTTTTCAGAGACGATAAGTATGCCTTTGTAACAACTTTTACCGATGTAAACCGTTTTAATGAGTCCACCACCCTCTTTGACCATCTTATATCGAGTTTCCACCGGGTTGAACAGATCATAGAAACAGCTCGCTCCGTAAGCTTCCGGGATACTACTTTTAAGGCCGGCAACGGCACTCTTAGATCCCATAACTCTTTACCGGCCTACCAAAGCTGGATACCCTCTGTCAAGCAGGCCAAACAGTTTATCCGCACAAATGAATTCGACAAGATTGTGCTGGCTCGCCGGTTTTCAGTTCCCAAAAAGAACGACCAACAGGCCGTTGATATGCTCCACAATCTTCGGATGCACTATCCCGGCTGCAGCTGCTTCTTGGTCCATCAACCAAAGGGCAACAGCTTTTTGGGAACTACGCCCGAATATCTCGGCTCCTTCCACAACAACCTGTTGCTCACCGAAGCACTGGCAGGCAGCATGGAACGCGGAGGCACGCAGGAAGAAGACACTATGCTGGAAAACAAGCTCAGATTCAGCCCTAAAAACAAAGAAGAACATCAGTTTGTCGTTCGGGATATCAGGCAGCGTTTACAATCACTGACAGAAAGCATTTATTATGATCATCAGCCCCGGATCAAGAAACTCTCGAACGTTCAGCACCTGAATACGCCCATTCGGGCCCATTTAAAGGATGATACGGATATTCTGTCGGTAGTTGAGCAGCTCCACCCAACACCTGCCGTGGGCGGCTACCCGCGCAAGGAGGCTATGAACTATATTCGCGGATTGGAAGATTTTGAGCGCGGCTGGTACGCCGGTCCCGTCGGATGGATGACGCCTTCAGGCAGCGGTGAGTTTGCCGTGGCCATCCGCAGCGGACTGCTAAGCAAAGACAAAGCACACTTTTTTGCCGGATGCGGCATCGTTGCGGACTCCGATCCCAAAGAAGAGTGGGAAGAGACCAACCTCAAATTAAGCCCGATGTTATCTGCGCTCAACTATGATTGATTTACCGGATCGGAACATTCCTTTTTACTGGTCAACTATTTTTTTTCGCGCACTGCTAACAGCCGGCGCAGAGCAGGCCGTCATATCCCCGGGCTCGCGCTCTACGCCTCTTACCATGGCGGCCGCGGCCCATCCCGGCCTGCGCAAGCATATTATTCTGGATGAGCGTACGGCCGCTTTCACAGCGCTGGGAATCGGCAAATCTACCGGAGTACCTGCCGTACTTATTTGCACCTCCGGAACGGCCGCAGCGAACTATTACCCGGCCGTTATCGAAGCCCGGCAATCAGGGGTGCCCATGATATTGGCTACCGCTGACCGGCCGCCGTACTTGAGAGCAACGGGCGCAAATCAGGCCATCGATCAGCTAAAACTGTTCGGAGACTATCCGGTTTTTTTCCATGAAGTTAGTGAGCCTAAACTGGATGAAAAGGATCTTAACAGGTTAAAAATGCTGGCCCGCCAATCAATCAACCTGACGCGGCGAAAAAGAGGACCGGTGCATCTTAACTTTCCTTTTCGAAAACCCCTGGAACCCGGACAGCAGTTTGTCCGACAGATTGAAAACGAAAATGAAGGACAAAACCCGTCCGATATAACCTTAGAACTGCAAGATAACTATCAGCTGCCGACCCCCATTAAAGATGCTATTTCTTCCGCACAACGGCCGCTCATTATCGTAGGTCCCACGGCTCCGAAAGATCACACTGAATCCATCGCAGCATTAGCAAAACAAATTAATAGTCCGGTATTATCTGAATCGAGTCTGCTATCTAATAATACGATCGGGGGATTTGCCGGATTCCTGCGAACTAAGAGCATCCGAAAAAAACTCGGACCTGACCTCATCTTACGCTTTGGTTTTCAGCCTACGGCCAAAAGTCTCGAACAAGCGCAGAAGGATTGGCAGCCGCTGCACCATTTCCACTTTGCCAGCACCCACGACTGGCAGGATGCTACCTTCTCCGGAAGCACCCCTCTGCCCTGGCTGGGACGTCCGTTCAGCTCCAATAACCTTCATGTAACCGCCGATAACAGCTGGATCAATAGCTGGAAGGATATAGAAAAAAAGTTTCAATTCCATCTGGAAAAACAATACTCCGACTGCGAGGCACTTACCGACGGACATATTTACCGGCACATTGTACCGCAATGCAGCCGGGATGACTTTATCATGGTATCCAACTCCTTTCCCGCTCGTGATATCCAGCTCTTTAGCCCTGAAACAACTAAATACCCACTATTTTTAAATCGCGGTGCCAGTGGTATCGACGGGATCACCTCAACGGCGATGGGTATCAGCCTGGGCATGCGGCAGCCCGGAATCCTGTTTACCGGCGACCTGGCCTTTCTGCACGACACAAATGCGCTGCTGAATTACCAAAAAATTGGCCAAAGCCTGACTGTTATTATCATCAATAACGCCGGCGGTTCTATTTTCCGGATGCTGCCCATTGAACAGCACGAAGAGTACTTTAAAGAATACTTTGAAACACCGCAGACGGCAGATATTGAAGGACTGGTAAAAAGTTACGGTATCCCTTATCAGAAAATAACTTCCAAAGAAGCTATCCGGGAATTTGACCTGCAGGAATGGCAACGGCAGCAGCCGGGCTTCACGGTTATTGAATGCCAAACCGATGCCGATGCTTCAATGAGGCTCCGGGAAAAGGCCTGGAATTTTTAATCCACGACCGTTCCGGGGAAGTGTCACTCCCGCTTAGCTACACATATGAGAATGGTAAAATGAAAATAATCGAAATTAATAATGTCAGCTACACGGTAGGAAGCCATCAGAAACGCGAAGGCCTGCCCCGGTTGCTGATGCTGCACGGCTTTATGGGCGACCACCGGGCTTTTAATCACCTGATTGACAACCTCGGCAAATTTTGTAATCCTATAACGGTCGATCTGCTGGGGCACGGCCGCTCATCGAAGCCCGCAAATCCGGAAAGATATTACGAAAAACAGCAGGTCGATGATTTAGCTACCCTTATCGGGCAACTGGATATATCTCCTCTTTTCCTGCATGGTTACAGCATGGGCGGACGGCTGGCTCTTAAAACGGCGCTTGCTCATCCCGATCTTTTCCGCGGACTTATCCTGGAAAGCACTAACTGCGGAATCACTGACGATCAGGAACGAAAGCATCGCCGCCAAACGGATTGTCAACGGGCCAACCGAATTACAGACAATTTTGAACATTTTCTACGGCATTGGCAGCGACTTCCGCTTTTTGAACCTCCCGGCCCGGTCGACCTAAAGCTCGGGAAAAAATATGCTGCGATACAGCAGTCACAGTCGCCGAAAGCAATATCCGCCTCGCTGCGCGGCTTTGGCACCGGCCGTATGAAGCCCTGCTGTGGAGAACTCAGCCGCCTTCAGCTACCGGTATTATTGATGGCCGGATCGGCGGATGAAAAATACCAACAAATAAACCAAGCGCTTGTTCAAAAGCTGCCAAATGCTCATTTTTCATCAATCCGAGCTGGGCACCGTGCGCACCTTGATAATCCCCCGGGATTTATAGAAGAAATAAAACTATTTATGTACGGACGAAATTAATCGCGTCCCACTTTTAGCAAATTCCAACAAATGAAGAATTACAAAATGGACTGGAAAACCGTCAAAGAATTCGAAGACATTACCTTTAAAAAATCGGATGGTGTAGCGCGCATCGCTTTCAACCGTCCAAAAATACGTAATGCTTTTAGGCCCAAAACACTTTTTGAACTGCAGGAAGCTTTTTTGGATGTCCGTGAGGACCAAAAAATCGGCGTGGTACTGCTTTCCGGTGAGGGTCCCTCGCCCAAAGATGGCGGCTGGGCCTTCTGCTCCGGCGGCGATCAGAACGTGCGCGACAAGCTGGGTTACAAAGACAGTGCGGGAACGGCTCGCCTCAACGTGCTGGATCTGCAGCGTCTGATTCGCTTTATGGGCAAGCCGGTCATTGCAGTCGTGCCCGGCTGGGCGGTGGGCGGCGGACACAGCCTGCACGTGGTCTGCGACCTGACCATTGCCAGCAAAGAACATGCGGTATTCAAGCAGACTGATGCCGATGTGGCCAGTTTTGACGGCGGCTACGGCTCGGCTCTGTTAGCCCAACAAGTGGGACAGAAAAAAGCAAGGGAAATCTTCTTTCTCGGCCGGGATTACTCCGCCCAAGAAGCCTTCGATATGGGAATGGTCAATGAAGTAGTTTCGCACGATGAGCTGGAAGAAACAGCCTATCAGTGGGCGCAGGAAATTCTGGGTAAAAGTCCCACGGCTATTCGCATGATCAAGCACGCCTTCAACCTGGTGGATGACGGCATTGCCGGGCAGCAGGTATTCGCCGGAGAAGCAACACGCCTGGCCTATATGACCGACGAAGCCCAGGAAGGCCGCGACGCTTTTTTAGAGAAGCGCAAGCCAAAATGGGATAAATTTCCTTGGATTGGGTAGCGGTATGCAGGTGGCATGATTTAGGATTCAAGATGCAGGTTACAGGATACACCGTTGAGTTTAGAATTTGAATATGGGCCAACGTTAAGAGGTCAGTAAGTAATACACAAACTGAAAGAATACTGCCTCAATCCAAATCATCCCGTCGGCAAATATTAAGTCATATTTTTAAGAAAAACTGGGTATAGACCAAAAAGATGCCAATTTATTAAAAGAACTAAGTTTATCTTCTTCGCCTAACAGGCCGGCACAATTAACATTCAAGGACACATTTGGTGCAAGATATACAGTTAAATTAAACAAGTATAGTACGACGATAACCGGTTGAATAGTCAGAACAAATGAAAAGCTTCCCCGGTTAGCAACTTGTTATTTAAAAGTATAGATATTAAAATACGCAGGATAAAAATTTTAGATACCGTAGCTCTTTTAAAGGATATGCCTAACCAGAATCTTTCTAAAGGACAAGTTGGAACCGTTGTAGAAAAACTGGACGCTACTACTTTTGAGGTCGAATTTACAAATTAGAAGGGAGTAACAATTTCGACTTTACCGGCTAACCAAAGAGAGCTAATGCTTTTACATTATGAGTCTACAAAGCCACGCGATGCCTAGCTTATATGACGGATGAAGCCCAAGAAGACCGCGACGCCTTTTTAGAAAAGCACAAGCCTAAATGGGATAAATTCCCTTGGATTGGAAAGGAATTAATTGTTAAACAATATAATTAGCGTCTTAAGGCTATTTTTCACTTTTTGAATATAATTATCCAATAATTTTCCCGAAATATCAGTGGTTAAATTGTGAGTTGGACCGTTAAAAATATTATACAACCCATTTATGCATCTTATTTCATCTTCAACTAATTTTCTTTCACGTTTTGTATAATCCCGAAAAATGTAAATAAGCTTAGCTTTTCTTGTTGGTACCTGCTTTTCATTTTTAATATAAAGTAATTGTTTTCTATTTGTTTTAAGCAACCATTCCTTCAAAACATTATCATGAGGTGATAAATCTCTTATCGTATTTGAAATTAGTTCTCTAAAACCATTAGCTACATGCCTTTTGTAATCACTAGGCTTATTACAATTTATTTCTATAGCTCCTTTATAAATTTTAACAAGATCATTATTAATTTTAGAAAGTTCCTCTAAAAAATCTTCATCATAATCATAAAACTTAACATTTCTTTGATAATATTTACAAGGCACTGGGAACAATAAATTATTGGAAAGAATGGAATCATCTTTTGGAAAATGTGTGAAATCATTACCAAAAATTCTAGATTCTAACCTATTCTCTATACTTGAAAACTCTGAATTATTAAAAAAACTAAATCCCAACCCATACGTTGTTGTGCTTGTGGAAAGATTGACTACTAAAGGATTGTTCTCAATTTCTGTAGTGATTAAATCCTTCACAGTTGATGGTGTTGACCAGCTAGAATCTAACCCTCCATATCTAAATTTTAAACAATCAGGATTTTGCCCTGTTAGAAAATTAAAATTTATAACGTCTCTTTCTTTGGATCTGTACAAAACATCTACAACTGTAAACGTATCTGCTAGATAATTGTCTTGATTGAACCTATTATCAGTAAGATATTTTAAATCATCATTGGTATTTAAAAGATTAGCAATACTTGATGGATAATTCTCAGTATCAAAACTCATTGAATTTTCCATGTCTGACTGAGCTGTCCAATTAGTACCTGTCCCCCTATTCAGTATTTCTCTATTATTTTCAAATATTGGTGGACTAACTGATAAATGGGATAAAGTATTTGAGCCTCCCACTAATAAATTATCAGGTAACATCTCGCGAGATGAAAAGTCAAAATCCTTACTGTTCTCAATAAGGTTTGTCTGGCAATGTCCTTTTTCTTTTAGATAACCTCCTGCTATAAATAAGTTTGGTGAATGATTTGTATCTACTCTAGAACTTGTTAACACATCATTTATCTTATTTGAATGTAATTTTCTACCTGTAAAAAAACGATTGCTACTTTCTTGTCCAAATTGATAATTAAAAGAATTAAGATCATCACAGTAGCTTAATTCATTTTCTAAATTAGAAAAATTTACTTCATCAGCATCTAAATCATTCATTGTATTAATATTTTAAGAAAAGCCTCCTGTTTTATAATACAGGAGGCTTTTCTGATGTTAAAACTTAGGAACCTACCTACGAACAGCCCGTCGTAGAGCCACA
>DATGUX010000051.1:0-15321 GCA_035300985.1 Fodinibius sp. | reverse complement strand
TTTAATCAAAGAATTCTCCGAGGCTTGCCTCGGGGTAAAACAAGGAAAGTTTGAAAACCTCAGGTTTTCATTAAGATAAAAAAAGAACTTATTCCTGTTGAATACCTCGGGGCTCTGCCCCGAGGATTGTTTATTCATGGTTAAAGCTTATGGTACCATGTGGTTATCAATTGTATTGGAGGCTAACACCATTATAGTTAACGGAAGATACAAATATAAGCCACATTCTTCGTCCGCCTACAGAAGATGAGATTAGAAGCACATATTAACGGGCAAAAATAAATAATATGGAAAAACCGGACTGTTTGGTTGAGCGACATGAAGGCTCGGAACCGCTTTTTAATTTTGGGCTTCGCGATTACTTTAAATACAAAATGTATTATTGGGGCGAGATGAGGTATGACATGAGTGATGTGCACGAGCCCACCCACGAGTCGCCAAGTACTATGTATTGTCTCAATAGAGTTTACCCCAACGCTATAGAGGTAGGCCAACCTGGAGCTTATCTTCCTAAATAGCGCATGGGTATTGCTATTTTTGTTTGTATTCTTATGGTCGGCATGTGGCTGGTGTTCTTTCCTCCTGATAGTTATACTCTCGACGCTATGCTGCATTGGGAGACTCTTCTTAGCATGTCTCCTGTTTATCTTGGTATGCTTGCCGTGTGGTATGCCTATCGCTTAAACAACACGCCGGGTAGGCAAACGGTCCTGTTTAATCGAAAGACGCGCCAAGTGATTGCTTATCAAGTGCAAAAACCGGGCTTTTTTAAGTTTTGGGAAACCGGTAAAGCACGAATCAAGGTACTTCCATGGAAGAATTTTAGAGTTCGTGTTTATTTTTGTAGTGAAGGCCGAGGAAATCAATACACCTTTCTTGGTTTGTTTTGGAGCCAAGAAGCACATCCTGAAAAATTAAAGGAAATTGTATGTCTGTATGATAACGGTGCTGCCCGCGGGGGCGATTATCTGTTTCAATTATGGGAACATATTCGGCAGTATATGGAGGAATACGGCCCGCCCATTCAGCCCGGGGAACAGCTGGGTCCTGACTCTACGCGGCCAAGCCCCTTCCCGGACGAGATTATCCGTAAAGCCGGCGGGGAAGCTTATAATTGGGAAAAGGTAGAAGCCATGGCAAGACCTTAACAAGGATCAAATTCCCGATGTCTTTGCAGACTCTTCCAATAGATCATCAAACTGTGCAATCTGCACCCGGATGATATGGGTCCAAACCGTATCAACTGATGCATCAACCCGGATATGCGACGCTAATTCCTTTTTGGTATATTTGAGCACCGTCATGGTTGACGAAAAGTACAAATAAATAAAGTTCTTCGTCAGACCACTGTTTTTGTGGTCAGACGAATGCGGGTAAATTATATTACTCGTCAGCCTGCAAAATCAGCATGCAGACGAGCACTTTCGTCAGACGCCTGCTCTTGTCGTCACACGAATATGATGTGAACCGCATCTACTTGTTGGCTTGCTCACCTTCGTTTAGCATGCTCAACTAAGTCTTGACGTAGTTTAGCAGGTAAACTATTTTTTTTGGGTGCAAGTTTCAGTATGTGAAAAGTGTGTGTATTCTGGCAAATCCTAAACACTGCAAACTAAAGGCATGGAACATGCAAAAATATAGTTTCCACTATCTGCCTATAAAATATACCTACGGACTTATTGGCTGCCTTTTTGGTTTATTAATTATCCCTCTTGTAATCATCGCGCTGGAAGAGAACAATTTTGAGGCGATAGTTTTGCCTGTTCTTATTGCATTGGTGGTAGTTTGGATTGCCCCGTTGGGCTATTGCATCACTAAGTTGAGAAAAACATATCCTGAAGAAATTGTATTTAACAATGACGGTTTCAGGTCTAAACTTTTTGGCAGGGTACGGTATGAAGATGTTAGATCATACCGCATTACCACAGGGCTTTCCCGCCTGAATAGGGAGGAGCCGGCATCTTCCTCGCATATCACTTTGCAAAACGGCCCAAAGATACGGTTCGACTTAAATACAAAATATTATGAGGATGAAATTGATGATTTCATAGCTTTCACGGAACGCGTTGTGGATGATATGGCCGCATTTGAACAACCCGAAGAGCAGCCAAATATTCATCAAGGCGTTTCAAAAGGAACTAAAGCAGAAGGAGCTACATCCCATTTTAATAATGATCACAAAAAATCGGTAACGGATGAGAAGAGATCTAACCTTCAAAGGGACCACAGAGATGCGAAAGCCAGTTTGGCAAAAGCGAAGGATCGACGCCGTAATAAAGCAAAATATGCTATCCCGGTTTCACTGGCTATTGGCCTGCTTTTCTTAGCTCGGGCTTGCGGCCCGGAAATTGTGGACACCTTCAGGGATGACACCGTTGCTGATCTTCGAAATTCGATTGTAGATCGTTTTGACCGGCAAACCAACCGTTTACGCACGGCCATTGCCAAAGAAGGGGCGGTTTTTTTATTTACCAATGATACTACGGCCCACGCGCAACTGTACCCCAATGTGGAGCGGTCGGCAAACGTAGGAGTGCGCATGCTGCAAAAGTCAAATTTAGCTGCTAATATAGACGAATTCCTGCAGCACAAAGATTCCCTGGGTTTCCGTACCATGATCGTTCGCAACGATACCGTACTTATTCAATCGTCCAGATACCCCTCATCACAAACGAAAGGAACAAAACAGCTGTATTTCACCGTATTCGACAGTCAGGGTCAATATGTTGATAAAATGACCGTACGGTCGGACACCCGAAGATTGGCGATTAACTGGGCGGTATCATACCGCAGAATCACCGGTTTACAAGATAGCGTAAAGCAGGGTGGAATGAGCCTTCAAAGATTCAGCGACCTGTTTAAAATCGTACCGAGCCTTAAGCTGTATGTCACGGCATCGGAAAGTGAAGGGGCCAGTGAAGGGGAATTTAGAAAAGCTGTAGAGCAGATAAAAAGCATGCTCGCGCAACATGGTCTTGATACCACCTCGTTTAAGACGATGGTCCACCGGCCTGAAGAAAAATAAAGGGGCTGGCATTTAACGGCAATTTGTTTAAATGTGCCCCGATGCTTAGGGTGGGAAAAAATCTTCTACCCCAGGTCCGAATTCAAATTTTTAATGCAACGAATACTGGGCGAAAAAGTCCCAGGCAAGACGAGCTCCCTCAACATCATTATTCTGGCTGCCCAATAGGCGTTCCACAAAACGAGGCACTTCATGTTCAACAGAGGGCATCAGATGTCCGCCGCTCACCACTTTATAAAGTACTACCGGAGCCCCGGCATCCGCTGATCCGTACTTCAGTTGAACAACCCGGCTGTTATCATCTTGACTTCTATTTTGCAATGTATCCGTGACAGCCGGTTCTGGCGCTATTCCTAATTGCTGCGTCCAGTACTGAACGGTCGCTTTCGTAGAGCGCACGGTGCCGCGGCCGCCGTTGCTTACTTCTCCGCCTTTGTATGGCATTAGAGGATCGTCCGTTCCATTTGCGATCATAACCGGCATAGAATGCGCGGAACTTTGGCACTCCTCGTTTTGAGCTTTGTTGGCAATAAATGCGGCAATGGCAGCAATCCGATCATCCAGTTCTCGTGCAAGGCGATATGCCATCAAACCGCCGTTGGAAAGCCCCGTGGCATAGAGGCGGTTTGTATTGATCGAAAATTTTTTATCAGCCCAATTCAATAGCTCGTTCACAAAACCTACATCGCTGGCATTAGAGCCAATCGGTCGGCAGTCGTTCCACTGTTGCTTATTGCCGGTGGGGCTTCCCGTATTTATATTCGTGCCGTTAGGGACCAGAAGCAGAAAGCCTTTATCTTCAGCCACCGAAGGCCACTCCTTGGTAGCGCCCGCATTCTTTCTAAAAAGTTTATCCATGCTCTGCGTACCGCCATGCAGCAATACAACCACCGGAGCGTTGTCCGGCAAGTTTTCAGGGATATAAAAAAGGAAAACCCGTTCCAACCCGTCGTGTCTTAACGTACCCTCATGCCAACCAGGTTTGGCGCTTTCCTCAGGCATGGGATCGATGCTGGAACTACAACTTGCGAGGCTGCAGGCTAAAAATAATAAACCCAAGAATAAAACCAGATCTGTTTTCATGGTAACATAATGAGATAACTTGCAGGAACATAATTGGCAATAATATGGACATTCATGCTCGATAACATGCCGGAACGTCCTGCAAAATATAGCCAAAACAAGCCTTGCCACCAAGCTATAAGGCACGGATCACGTTCCGCTTCCCCTATGAATTTGAGAAAGACCGCCGATGCATCAATTTGAAAAACGAAGGAAAATAAAGACAGGCATAGTTTTTTATTTGTTAGACTATGGATTATTCTGGTTGCCTAATGATAACGAAAAGTTGCGCACACTTCCTGGGTTTTGAGAATCCCGGTTTTCGTATTCGGCCCTAAAATCACATCATGCGGATCTAATTTTGCAGCTTATGAGGATGGGTTGGCAACCTGTGTTAGGTATTTACACTCTATCATTTGCCTTCCTCATCGAATGATAGCACGTGCCCGGAGTAGGGGAGGTATTCAATCAGAACGGTTTTGCCTTTTAACTCCTTATGTCGTCGGGCAGGCTGTTATCCGGTTTATGATATAGCTGCCAAAGATATGGATCTCTGGGTAGGGATCGGGAATTGGTTCTTTTTCAAGGGTGATATCCACCGTTTTAAGCCGGGTTTGGATACCTGTTTGCATAGTTGCATCCACAATTTTACCCATCCGCAGCAATTTAACGCCTTCTTTTATATCATAGTCAATGTTTTCTTTTCCCTTATTAAGATAGGCAAACAAAAAAATGGCACTGACAATAATCGTCATTATTAGGAAAGAGAACCAGTAAAAATTAAATAACCAAGCTAAAATAGTGGCAATAGTCATTAAAAATGGTAAGGCCATGAAGGAAGTGCGGGCCTCATTCCTTAACTCATGAAGTTCCGCTTCGGTAAGTCGTTGAGTTTCGATCATGAATAAGACTTGGCTTATCACTATAAATTGGACAGAATATAAGATGGAGCTGCTAAAATATATGTCATAAACTCATATCCGTAATCTGACCCTGTATTAAAAAGTCCATTGCATGTTCAAAGTCTCCGATGATCCAACATATCGGTCCTAAAATTAGTACGACAGGTAGCCCGTATGCCATTTTTCTGATGGCCTCGTTTTTCAGTTTGGGGGCGTATACGACCAGTACATAGATTAACCCATAATAAATAACAAGTTGTCCGCCAACCACGATGACAAAAATACCAACGAGACCTGCAAACGGTAGTGAAATGATGACAAGAAAAAGGAGAACACCAAGTATCGAGAGGGTGCATCGTTTTAAAAATATGGCCATGAAGAGGTTTTCAAAAATGTGATAATTCGAAGCGATTCATCGGTCTTGGAATCGCCTAAACTATAACGGGCCTGTGGCAAAGGTAATGCTGATTATGTATTTCTTGTCAATTTTTTTAACAGAATCTAAGGTTACAAAGTCTGGAATTTCTTTGCTACCATAATTCAGACTTTTGTTGAATTGCAGAGGCTGCGATTAGCGTACATATTGTTGAAGCTGATCAATACCCGCTGAAAGATTAAGAGGAGCATCCAGGGTCGGCAGCAGGTTGTTCATCATTGTGATGCTCTTGCGATACCAAATAGCCACATCAGTCGCATCATGCCGGAACCGGCGGGTTTCAAAGCGAAAGGTGAGTGCAAAGTATTCGCACCCGCGATTCTTCACAGTCAAGTGATCACCATTTTCGAGCCAAACGTTTTCTGTAGCTGTGAGGCTATCAGGGTTTAGCTGGAAGCCGGCATCTGGGTAGGCGGCCTTTTTGATAACCGGTTGGGCCGGGCTGTGGGTACAAGGATGCTGGGCAAACAAAGCGGTTGGTAAGATGCCGATAATTATAAGTAGCAGGCTATTCATTTTCATCATACACTATATTTTCTATTGTTTTACAAACAGTAAGTCCCCAATTCACGGAACCACTGACGAGAGCAATATATAAATTGATACGGTGAATGATTCGCTTAATTACAAGAGGGGGCTACCATTAGCATTACTGCTGTTTATATACCAGCGCGCTTTCGATAGCTTTGACCGACTGATACCGGTCGTTATCCTCCAGAAACAATACGTCCACTGCCTGTTCAAATTGCTCTCCTTGCACCGCATCCTGTACGGCCTGGATGCTGGCGCTTCGTGTGTTTCCATTGTACTTATCCAGCTTAAAGCCCACGACGAGCGTTGTTTCTTTCCCGCGCGACATCATAAATTGATACACTTCCTGGATGAATCGTTTTTTATCGCATCGGACTTTCAATTTTTTTAGCACGTTGCCTTCGATAGGTTGGGCCGGAGCATCTATCAGTTCTTTAGCACCTTGCTGTAGCGTTTCGGCTTCAACATCGCTTCGGCCGCGCTGCATCACAAACATGGTCGGCTGGTGGCTGTCGATGACGATCCGTTCGATGCCGTTGGCCAGGCATAAATCAAGTACCGCTCCGCTGGGCATGGCCGTATATTCGGTTTCCTTTTCGGCCCATTCGAGCAACGTATCTTCGCCGGTAAACGCGCCCAGCACCGTAAGCCCGTCCACATTAAAGACCGAAGTGAGCTTCAGATCTTCATCTTCTTCCATACGTCTCCAGCTTTCCTTTGGACCGTCACGATTTACCGTGGGGAGCAGCAAAAAGGCATTGCCGTTCATTAGTTCATCTACTACCCGCTGGTAATTTTCACTGCTTTCATCATTTCGGTAGTCATGCAATAATTTTAAGAGTGTGGTATTATCAGGGGATTTGTCACCTGATGATTTATCATGGTTGTTCTGTTTTCCAAATATTTTATTCAGTAGACTCATTTTCGGTCGATGGTTCTTTAAAAATTTTTAAAATGCCTTGCTCTTCACTACCCGTCATTGGGTTTGGTATCGGAAAATTGTATGTCCCCGTTTCCGGTATCCTATAAAACGCTGATCCAACAATAGAAAACTCGGCTATTTTTAAGGGTCGGTCTATAACATCTCCCTTTACCATTTTGTCCGCGTCCTCGATCTGAATCCCCCAAATATTATCCCCCGTATGCGCCAGGAACTGGAAGATAATTTTATCTCCTTCCTGAAGTTCAAAGGTAGGTATTGACATGATATCTTGCCGCGGCCACTTTTCGTTGTGGCGAACAGGTGTTTCCAGTAATTTTTCTCTCATAGGCTTATGGGGGTTAAAAATTTTAATAATATCATTAATTATATTTTTGATAAGCAGCTGGACTTCTCTCATGGTTAAACCTGTAGTTGAAAATATAACAGTCTGCAAACCTTAAACAGCGAATCAGCTTTAGTCACATTGGACCCTTCCTGTTGTAACGGAAAGAATGCACAACAAAGTTACAAGAGTTTTTTTAATGCTGCCGATACCTATACACATATTTATTTTACTAAATATTGCTCTGATCCTGTAAGTATATCTTTCATAAGCTTCGTCCTGTAACCAGAGAGTTTAAAATAGACACATCTTAGTAATATGAGGAAGAGGAGCATCACCATGGGAAACGCAATCCGGGCAAGAATGCCCCGCTCTTCCAAATCATCTAATTCTTCCTTTTGTAAGTTTTTGTCTGGTAATCATGGTTATCTGAGATTTAAAAATCTATCCTTTAAACATCCTTATGTAATAAATAATCATGACAATAAGTCCGGCAAAAAACACAAATAAATGGATGTATAATTGTGTCTTTGGATCGATATAGGGCAGAAACGTTTCGGGATTTTCAATATTTAATAAAGGATTGGCCACAAATGGATAGATCCCATATAAAAAGAGGGGTATTAATTTTCTGATCAGTGATCCATGCTTCTTTTTTAATATGAACCAACGGATACATACGATCAGGATTCCTATTAAAGCAATAAATATCATTGCGCCAAGGAATAACGCTATCTGTAATCCGGTTTCGTCAATCATAAACTGTGTGGTTTAGCTGTAATTTCTTTTTAGGAAATCAAATCTTATTCTCAGTGGTCGTTCCAATACCATTGCCAACTACTGTCATAATTTTGGTCAAAGGTTTCTTTGGAATCCAAATGAACCGCAAAGGTTTCGCGGTTAAAGTAATCAAATTCATCGTGAGGCTTCAGAATGTCAAAATAGGCCCCGGAAAGCCGGTCATCTATGCCGTTGGCTTTAAACCGTTCTACTTGTTTATCGGTGTAGAGCATAAAGTCAGTAGCACCGAAGTTTCGGGAAATTTTCCAGAGTTCGTCCAGTGCCAGCTCTTGCTGCAGCGCATCAATTTCATCCTGAGGAATAGCACCATTCGCTTCGGCACGGGCAACGGGAGCAAAAGCAGAAAAGATGATAAATAATCCGGTAAGGTCTTCTTCAGCTGCGAAAAGCCGGCGGCAAGTTTCTTTGATATTTTCTTCGACCGCCGGTTTGATATTAGTAAACTCATCCCGTAAGCCTGCATAATCCTTATCGTATTCAAAAATGACGTTCAACCGCGGTAAATTGGAGCTCTTTGTTCGCTCCAGCCGAACATTCAGCACCGGTATTTGGTAGGTATCATCGATCCATCGAGCCAGTTCAGCCATTGGTTCAGGCATAGTTTCCCGACTTTGTTTTATGCTTTTGGTTTGTCGGTAGTCCGGGTCGTCAGGAGTGATCATGGGTAATATTTGCCAGAATGGTTTGGATGCGTTTTTCCTGTTGCAATGCCGTCAATGCCCGGAAATTCTCGAACTGTAATGGTTCTACCTCCTGGGAGCCTGTTTTTTTATTGGGATCTACCTGCTGTGCTTTCTCTCCACAATTGGGACAAATAATATCGGTGGTAAAATGCACAGCATCCGATGGCCGGTCGGCCAGGCGTCCAATCAGCGCATGAATGATGGTGCCTCGGGTTTGATCTGCAGCTGAGCCATATTTTTGCTCAACGGCCACTTCAACCTGCTTGAAAATCGGATGGCCCGAGGCTTCAAAATAACGGACCGATTGGCCATCTGTGGAATGATATAGAAAGGCTCCGTAGCTGAAATCCGATAGTAAAGGAGTTGGAAACGATTGATCACATGCTTCACAATAGGCCCGGAAGGTGGAAATATTCATCAGGTTGAAAGTTATGCTAATGCTTAATGCCTTGGCTCTGGATTACAGCTTTCTCTTGTGATATCATCATGATTTTATTGTAAATTCACGTCTTAAAATAATGGAACTAAATAAATTCATGCTTAAATAAAAAATAATTTATGCTCGACAGATTAATTTTAAAGTACTTAACCCAAAAAGGCAAAATAGCCTATTACGTAGGTCAGGTTGTGCTCATTGGGTTATGGGCGTTATATTTATTTGGAATAGCCGGCTATTCCTTGGAAGAAGGTGAAATGCAGCTTTGGATAGGCCTGATCGTTATCGTTATTAGTTGGGCAGGTATATGCTACTTGGTATGGAAAAAACCTGATAAAGAGGAACAAGCTCATATTTCCAGTGAGCGCTTAGATTAAAAACGCTATTTACTGTTTCAATGAGTTTTGTGATTGATTTATTCATGAGGGTCTTTTACATCAAATTGTTTCGTTAATGCCACGGCCTGCTCCCGCGGTGCAATACAATCATAGCGAATAATACCGCTGGAATTTTCATAGCGATTGACGAACTCTAAAGTATCGCTCGCAAGTTCATCCGAAAGGGTAAAGCCGGTTTTTGGGCCATGCTTTTCCAGCTGTTCATGTATAGTTGTTTCATTCAATCCCATATCGGCTAAATGATTGAGAAAAGCGACATGGTTTTGTTCATCCACATGCAGGCGAAAGCCCACGGGATGTGCAATAACAGGTGAATTTCGGTTGACAATAAAACTGCGCCGAAAAGGGGAATGTCCGCCGTATTCCACATAGCTAAGGAGGATACGATCGTCTTTATCCCTGAAAATATCGCAGTCATTGAAGGGATAAAAACCCAGCGCATATTGCGTCCATATTCCGTAGCTGTACACGGTGGGGTGCAAACGGTGATCTTTAAGGGTGCCGATGCGGGTATAATTTTGGGGCAGGTCGATAACCTGCAGCTCCTCGTGCTGTGCTTTAGCAGAGCCCGCTGGCAGTCCGGCTACAAAATCGGTAAATGTTTCGTAGTTGATTTCGTTCATACCGGACTTCTTTATTTCCCTGTGGTCTTACTCAATAACGCAATTTTCATCACCCTTTGGTAAAAATCGTTGAATTGTTCCTTGTCATACTTCGGACGCATAGCCTTTAAAACGTCTAAAGTTCCAAGCGAAACCCACTCCCAAATCATCGTATCAAAATTGTATTTGAGCATCTGTGTTTTTACTTCTTCCCGTAGCATTTTCACCTGATCGGTTGTTAGGCTATATTCTGCCAACAGTTTTGTCAGCCGCCGGTCTGTTTCGGCCGTAAATTCAGTGTCTAAAAAGGGTTCAAGGATCCAGGCCCAGATGGGCGGCCGTTCAACGGTTTTAATATTATTTGTTGTGGCAAATTTTTGAAGTTCATCTTTTTTTCCGGCGTCCAGGAAAATTAATTCGTTGTTAATTTTTATCGTCGGCGGGGACGATTTTATATCAATATCTTCAATTTCAGCTGCTCTGAATATTGCCTGTTGATATGCAATAGATGGTTCAAACGGATAGTTTTGAATAGTTAAAGAATCGTCACCGATGGTTAATGGTCCCATGGAGACGAGCATTTCATTTATTTCCTCTTGTGGGGTATCAAACATTGCACCGTCTTCCATCTTCTATTTCGTTAATTGTGAGCCTTCTTGATTAAAGTTTTGATTGATTTATGTTTTTAATGACATCAAAGATACAAATAAAAAGGATTTTTCGTCAGATGACTGAATTCTCCAACCAACCGCTCGCGAGACTCAAAGAAACCGGAGTCGGCAGATTGCCGTCCGACGAATAGAGGAGAGATGATCTTTTTAATTAGCTTTTCATTTTTATGTATCTTAGCAAGGCTTAATTCAGTTTTGTTGAAGAATACAAACTAAGCGATCATTACAAGTCAACCAACAGGCATAATCTTTATTTATGGCACATCCAGCACTTGGCAAACAAGATCACCGCCCGTGGCCCATTCCATCCGGCCGCTGGAAGTGGCGGCAGTCGTGGTGTGATCTGCTGTTTGCCCACTGGCCGATTCCGGCCGCAGTCCTTCGTCCGCTGGTTCCCGATCCACTCGAAATTCAAGAGTTTGATGGAACCTCGTGGGTGGGCATCGTTCCGTTCCGCATGGAAGGGGTGATGCGGCGTCCGTGGCCCGACTTGCCGTGGATCTCTGCCTTTCCGGAGTTGAACGTGCGGCTGTATGTAGAGCACGAAGGCAAGCCCGGTGTTTGGTTTCTCAGCCTCGATGCCACCAATCCGCTGGCGGTCTGGGCGGCAAAGCGATTTTTTTATTTGCCTTACCGGAAAGCGAATATGTATATCAAGCGCAATGGGGGCGGGTTTTCATATTATTCGGAGCGGATTCACCGGCATCCGGATATCACTTTTGAGGGAACGTACCAGCCCGCATCAGAGGTTTATCAGGCGGAGCCGGGGACCTTGGAACACTGGCTCACCGAGCGATACTGCCTGTATGCACAAGATCCGAATGGCGATCTGTACCGATCGGAGGTACATCACAAGCCCTGGCCGCTGCAAAAAGCGGAAGCAGATATTCAAACCAATGAGTTATTGGATCCGTTTGGCATTGAATTGCCCGACGAAGAACCACTGTTGCATTTTGCTCAACAACTGGATGTGATTATTTGGTCGGCGGAGCGGATTACGGATTAATTCATAGAAATGATATATTTTCCTGAATTTCGTTTTAATTGTACACTATTAGACGACTAAGAGACGATTTAAATCAATGGACAACTCAAAAAATACCCCGAATCTCACCGAAGCTGCTCCCGTTCCAGATAATATAGATGCACTGGAGGTAAGTGATTCCTGGAAAAAGACATTCAGGCTTATTAAAAAGGCTGAACCAGAGGGTCCTTTTAAGTATAAGAAGTTGGATGAACTCGATTTATCAGAGCGCAGAAAGATGAATTATAACTTCATCGCTTTCTTCTTTTCAGGGCTCTACTATCTTTGGAAGGGAATGTACAAAAAAGGGTTTGTTATACTCGGGGCTTCTTGGATATACATTGCGGTTCTAACTTTCGCAGAGGGATTCTTCTCTGTCTCTCTACCAGATGTATTTTTTTACATTCCGCCGAGTGTAATATGCGCTATATTAGCCAACTACGACTACTACCAAAAAGTGGTACACAAAAAGCAGATGTGGGAAGGCGTTGAAATATTTAAGAAGCTGAGCCCGTCCGTAGCCTTTGCTGCTGGTGCATTGCTGCTTTTTATGTATAGCATTACAGCTTTTTCCTAACAAGAATATCGTTGCTCTACCGCTTAAAAAATTATCATTTATAACCAAGTTATTAGAGTCCTTTGTCTTCGCTCATTTTCATAGGGCATTGCCGTCGCACTTTACTATTCAACTGGCTGCCATTATCTGAGCAGTAGAACAGATTGCTTGAATTTATAGCTCAATTATTTTCAAAATAGAAAAGTGAGAATGATTAATATTTTTTCAGGAACGCGAGGAAAGTGGATTTTGCTCATTGCCTGGCTGATCGGCATTGCAGTCCTTGGCCTGTCAGGTTTTCAGGATAATGCATATCTAACGCAGGTGCGAAACATTCCGCCGCCCCATCCGTACCCGTTCAAAACGGTAGGCCAACTGATGCTGCTCATCACTGTACAGATAGCGCTTTTGTGGGGCGTGCTTCGTCCGGCTTCCTATCACCGATCATGGGGGCGGTCGTTGCTCGCATTGGGGGTATCACTTCCGTTTATGTACTTAGGCGTTCTTGGCGCTATGCATGCTCCGCCGCCGTGGATAGCGTACCTGTACTGGCTTTGGGCCATTACTTTGGGTATCATCGTACAGCTCGTGTGGACTTCCATTGGTGTTTTTCGAGACCGGGTTGACTCGTAAAATAGTACCTATTTGCAATAACCGGACAAAGCCCCGATGAGAAAGGTTGAAAGATGATTTATCTTGAATTTAATAGAAAATAAGATGCCAAAATATGACTACAGGCAGTATTAAAAATAACGTCCGAAAACCAACCGAGAATGACCTGCCGTTGGAAGTTGGAGAGATAGCCAATAGTTAAACTCGTTTATAATAATGAATTAAATGTATAATGATGTCTTTCAGTAAATCCATAGCTTTTGTGATGATAGTGGGACTGCTGGCCCCCGCTGACGCAAGCGCTCAACAAGCGAAAGAAAATCTGGCTAAAGCGGATTCTTTGTATGAAGTCGGCCAAAAAAAGAAAGCCCGAAATTTGTATGAAAGGGCCGCTAATGAAGGCAGCGCCGATGCCCACTTTGCCCTTGCCTACAAATATCCATTATCCAAACAGCAACGGATTGATCATTTTGCCACAGCTGCCAAAGAGGGACATGGCGAGGCGCTGGAGAAGGTGCTCGATGAACTGCTTTTTCGGGCCAATGGCTTAACAGAAGTTGAACCGCAACGGGCTCTTGATCTGTATTGCAAAGCTAAAAAAGCGAACCCCAATCTGAATCTTTTTAACGAGCAACAAACAGCCAAAACTCTGAAGCAGAGTGCCCTAACCGCAGATTTTAATGCTCAACATTTTATTGACAAGTATGATGTTACAAAATCGGAAGCGGATAGCCCATGGAAATTAGCTGAAGAAGCATCGTGCCCCGGCGGTCGGTTTGGCAAGCCTGACCCCAAGGTGGTGCTGGCCCTGGTGGTACGCGGCGGGTTTGCGCCGGCTGCAAGGATGGCCGCGGTGGATTCGGTGTATCAACACTATCAAAATGGGATTGTCAAGCCCTTCAATATTTGTGATTATGTGACCAGCGGCTACGGCATGTCTTTTTGTGCTTCCAGAGATAATAAAGAGGATTCCTCTTTACGGCAGGCGCGCCTGGATAGTCTTAAAACCGGTATGCATACTTCAACGGCCGACCTTGTGCAAAAAGCATACGATCTCTCTGCGGCATTTATCGAAGCTAAAGCCGAACGGGAAGAGCAGCACGGCGGTTCCGGTCGTGGTGCGTGGATTATCCAGTCGGAGATGAAGCAAAAGCATGCGTTTTTAAGCCTTATTGACAGCGTACAGCATGGGTTTAAACCAAGTCCGGATCAAATTTTTAAACAAGCCGACAAGCAGCTCAATCAAACCTACCAAAAGGCGCAGCAGGTGCTAAGTAAAGAAGATCAGCCCTTTCAATATTTCACCAAACCCAAAGATTTACGCGCGGTGCAGCGGCTCTGGATTCCTTACCGGGATACGGCCGCGGCGGCTTTTCACCAAATCAACCCCGAGGTAGATCTTTCGGTATGGAAAGCCTGGCTGACCGAAAGGCGCATCAACCAGCTTCGTGAAATTCCGGGAATGGAGTGAAATGCAGCTGATTGAACACTACAGGTAGCTTTCTTCTAAAAACCTGGCCTCAATATTTCGATGTGCCAGCTGGTTTAGGCGGTTTTCAAGCGCGGTTTTGTGCTCAACCGGGCAGCCCAGAATCAACCTAACTTCCTCGGTATATGTTGATTCCAATTTCTTCAAATTGAATTGGTGGACCAGTTGTTCGATGGCATTTTGTTCAGTATAAGGATAATTGAGGCAGAGCTTCCAGATCAGCTGGATCGGTTGCAAATCAGCCTTTTGTAAACAGCGTTCTGCACTGTGCCCGTAGGCGTTAATGAGTCCTGATTTTCCCAAATTTGTTCCTCCATAATAGCGTACAACTACGCAGTCACTGTTTACCACATCGAATGATTTAAGCTGATTCAGGATCGGCAATCCGGCTGTACCGCTCGGCTCACCGCCATCCTGGGCAAACTCTTTCAAATCAGTAGGACCGATTCGCCAGCCATCTTCGCCGGCTTGGGTAATTTCGGCGCGAATGGGCTTTTGAATATCAAGTATTCGGAAATACCACGGGTCGGCAAATTGCGCAATCCGCACACGGGTGATATGGGTCCAATCGGCCACGGGGAGGGCTTCAACTGAGATATGCGACGCTAATTTCTTCTTGCTATATTTATCTTTAATCATGTTTAAAGCTTGTGGTACCAGGTAGTTATCGATTTTATGGGAGGCTAACCCCCATTTCTCACAGAAAAAAAGCATCAGATTCCTTAACTTATTGGCAGACAATTGATTAAACCAAGATAAAAAGGAATCTGATGCCGACAGTGTGTAAGGAAGATAATCACCTTAAACTTGAGTTTCAACAAGCTGACG